>CAXFTV010000348.1:0-3303 GCA_964005845.1 uncultured bacterium | reverse complement strand
GCAGCATCCCTTTGAGCGCTCCCAAACTCAGGGGATGAATAGCCGTACCCCCCGGACTGAGAAATTCTAACTCGTAAATAGTCGCCCCACCGACGACCTGGAAGCTGATATTGTCGACGGCCCCTGCAGCATCGATGGGAATCTCGTACCAACCAGCAACCCCCTCGGGCACCTCCGCTTCCAGGCCAAAAACCGCCGCCTCATCGCCCAGGCGCATGCCCTCTTCACTGAAGCCGCCCCCTAAATAGCCGAAGATTCGATAGGTGTGCAACTCGCCCAGATAAACCCGGATGGTCGCCAGGTGCACCGCATCCGGCCACGATACAGCGACCAGACCGATCCACTCCCACTGCATGGCAGCCGCCTCTGGATCGGTGGCGGGAATGCGCCCGTCGGTGAGCCAGGACACATCACCGGTCCAGAAATTACTGATCGTGGCCATGGTCAGGGCATCCGGGGTGATGTTCTGGAGAGAAAAAAGCTCCGGCGCCGCCCAAAAGCTAAAAGCGCAGACCACCAGGAGCGCACCGATGACCTTTGCCATGACACTCCTGCCCCGCCTGGAAGCCAGTTCGAGAAGGCCTTCTCGGGCCGCTCCCAGGCCCGGCCCGCAGGGGGTTTTGCAATCGCCCCCTAAGCTTTCCACTGCTCCAGCCAGCGGTATTTCTCGGGCAAGTATTTGCCCCCCGACTCTTCGGCGGCATCGACGTAAAGCTGCAAGAGCTGAAAATCGGCTCTGGACATTCCCTCATCCTTTGTCGCGCCCACGTTTTCCTCTACCTCCGCAATCGAATTCATCGCGGGGATGGTGCTGGCGATCTCCCGGGCTCCCAGGATGAAACGCAGGGCCGCCTTGGGCAGACTCGCGCCCATGTCATGGAGCTTTTCCAGCATCGGATCGCCAGGTTCCAAATCCAGCAAGCCACCGCCGCCAAAGGGCTTGATGGCAATAAGACCCACATTGGTTTCCCGCACTAGCTCGGCAAATTCGGGGTCGGGGCAGGGAACCTGCACGCAGTCGCGGTTCTGCAGCGCTTTGGGCACCGGCAAAGGCTCCTGGGCAGCCTTGATCTCTCCCCACGTGCGGGCGTGCACCGAAGTGACCGGGGCAAAGGCCTGGTGGCGGAAATTGTACGGAAAAAACAGGTAGTCCAGTTCGGGATGGGCACGGAGCATCTCCACCAGAAATGACTGATCGTGGGCCGTCAGCCCTATAGCCCTTACCTTGCCCTCTGTTTTGGCCCGTTGCAATGTCCGGATGCGAATCTCGAGATCGTCCCGGTTCACCGAACTGTAGACAAAGGCGCGATACAAATCAATGGTGTCGGTCTTGAAAGTATCCAGGGCGACTTCGATCTCCTGCATAACCTGGCTGGCGGGCCCGACGGTGACGAGGGAAATCACCACATCCTGCCGCACCGGCCCCAACACCTCGCTCATCAATTCGAATTGATGATAGCTATGTTCGTAGATGTCGAACAGGTTGATGCCCAATTCCAGGCCTCTTCTAATCTGGTCGGCACGCCCCGAAGGGTCGTTTCTATTCTGCCGGTTGACATGGGAACCAAAGCCTATTTCCGAAACCGAAATCCCTGTTTTGCCCAGCATTCGATAGCCCATGTCGCCTGGCGCCTTGCTCGGCCTGGCGTTGGCAACCGCGCCGAGCAAAGCGCCTGTCCCCACCGCCGTAGCAGTCACCTGACGGATAAAATCCCGCCGCGACAAGCCTCGGCACTGGCCGGGCGCGCGATTAGAATCCATTTAAATCTCCCTTATTTTTTAACCAACAAAAAGTTTGCAGCTGCACTTTGGTGAATCTCTCTAATCTATCCGGTACTTTTCGAGCGCGTCCATATCCAGCGTGATACCCAGTCCCGGCCCCTCGGGAACCGCCATATGCCCATCTGCGACGTCCATGGGTTCGACGACCATATCGTCCTGGGCCAGCACCGCCAGGGTGATCAGCATGTAGATATTGGGAATAGCCGCGGCCTGATGCAACTGAAAGGCGTGCGAGATACCGGTCCACAGACCATTCTCTACCCAGAATTCCTTGTTCTCGCCGGCCCGCGCCACGCCGCAGTCCTGCACCAGTTTGGCCGAATAGTGGAACTCCGAGACAAAATAATCGCACAATCCCTCGCGCACGGCAGTGAGTACCGACGGAATATCGGCGTGCAGGGCGATGGGATAGTCGATGTGGCTTTTGAGAAATTTATAGCCCTCGACCTGATCCCACGAAATGGGTTCCTCCATTGCCCAGACGGCGGGAAAGGCTTCCAGGTCGCGAATGTGGCGCAGTGCTTCGGTGGGCCGCCCATAGGAACCGTTGGGGTCTACCACAATGCGGAAATCGGCGGGCACGCCCTCCACCATGGCGGCCACCTGTTCCACTGTGCGCTCCCAGGGCCGAGCTTTGATCTTGTGGACCTTAAAACCCATTGCCAAGGCCCTCTGCGCTTCTGCCGCCATCATCTCGGGAGCAAAGCAGTGGGACCAGTAGCACATGAGAACTTCGCTTCGCACCTGAGGCCCGTAGAGCCGATGGGCCGGCTGGCCGAGCAATTTGCCGACCAGATCGTAACAGGCGATCTGGATGCCCTTGGTCCGGTCGTCCATGAGAAATTCTACTGGATGGTGGCCGATACAGGCTTCAACCTCCGCCCCCATATTGGGCCCCTCGCCGTAGCCGCTCAGCCCCGCGTCGGTATCGACGATGTAGATGTGGGTGCGAATGGTGGGATATTGCGGCGTCTGCCGGACCCGCTGCATATGGGGACCGAGGTGTTCGTAATAAGGTACCTCGATGGGAATATTTTGAATGCTTGTAATTTTCATTAGCTCTCTCCTGATCGGCGTCTTTAGTTGTATCCGGTCGAGCCATCCGGCCGCACCGGAGTGGTGCGCTGCCAGTGGACGTATCTTTCTTCGCTCAGGGCATCCTCGTTTACCTCGATTCCCAAACCGGGCTGGTCGCGTATATCCAGGTAGCCGTCGCGGGGCAGATAGGGATCGTCCACCCAGTCCTTCCACTCGTTGCTCAGGGGTGAGATGTATTCCAGAATCTTGAAATTGGGCGTGGCCGCGGCAAAGTGGACGTTGACTGCAGTGGCCACTGGCCCCATTGGATTGTGCGGCGCGACAGTGACGTAATGGGCTTCGGCTAAAGCGGCTATTTTACGCATTTCGAGCAGCCC
Organism: uncultured bacterium; assembly: GCA_964005845.1. GTDB lineage: Bacteria > Latescibacterota > UBA2968 > UBA8231 > UBA8231 > CAXFTV01. The sequence continues at coordinate 106 of CAXFTV010000348.1, read as the reverse complement.
GCCGCAGACGCAGACATCCGGTTGAATGATGTCGACGGCCTGGGCCGCGAGCAGGTCGAGAAATTCCCAGCGGGTGTAGAGACACTCGCCGGTGGCCAGGGGAATC
>CAXFTV010000347.1:0-4851 GCA_964005845.1 uncultured bacterium | reverse complement strand
GGGTGTCCTCAAGGTGGTGCACCATGGCTCGAGGACGTCTTCGCGGCCACATTTCGTGGCGGCAGTGGCGCCGCAGATCGCGGTGGTATCGGTGGGATCTTTCAATAAATTTGGCCACCCGGCAGCTGCAGTAATGCAGCATTTCGAGGCGGCCGGGGTGCAGGTGTATCGCACCGATCGGCATGGGGCAATTGCGTTGCGAACAGATGGGCAGGACGTCGAGGTGCGAACTATGCTGGAGCCCGCGGAAAAAATGCTCTCAGAGACAGCGGCAAAGCTGGATTGAGCGCTGCCGGCAAAGATTGGTTTGCCCTTGTGAAGGCGGAGCAAAGGAGTTGTGAGAGCGGCAGATGCAGGGGGCGCGGTGGCCGCATCGCGTCTTGAGAGCGATAGGGGTTTGCGGTATATTCGAAAAACCAATCGACTTTTCGCCTCTCCGCAAGCGCCCGTTGACTTCCCGGAGGACTATGAATACCTACCCCGCCTATAAAATAGCTGCGGCTCACGTCGCGCCGGTTTTTCTGGACTTGCAGGCTACGGTCGACAAGGCGTGTTCCCTGATCGGGGAAGCGGCGAGAAACGGTGCCCAACTGGTCGTCTTTCCCGAGACCTATATCCCCGCCTTTCCGATCTGGTGCTCGCTGCGAGCTCCCATACACAACCACGCGTTATTTTGTCGTCTGGCCGCCAGTAGCATGCAAATTGCTGGGCCCGAACTGCGGCAACTCGCCGCCGCTGCCCGCGAGCACGAGATTTTCGTCTCTCTGGGTTTTAACGAGGGATCGGATATCAGCGTAGGCTGCATCTGGAATGCCAATGTGCTTCTGGACTACACTGGCCGCATACTCTGCCACCACCGCAAGATCGTGCCCACTTTCTACGAAAAACTGGTGTGGGCCCAGGGCGATGGGGGCGGTCTGCAGGTGTGCCAGACCCGCCTGGGTAAGCTGGGCATGCTGATCTGCGGTGAGAATACCAACCTGCTGGCCCGCTTTACTTTGCTGGCCCAGGGCGAGCAGGTACATCTATCCAGTTACCCGCCGCTGTGGCCGACGCACGAACCCTCTAAGGGGGGTAACTACGATCTCAAGCAGGCCATCATGATCCGCGCCGGTGCCCACGCCTTTGAAGGCAAGGTTTTTAATGTCGTAGCCTCGGGGTACCTGGACAAAGCAGCGCGGGATGAACTTGTCGCCCTGGAACCGGGGAGCGCCCATATCCTAGACGAGAGTCCGCGCGGCATTTCGGTAGTGCTGGGCCCCACCGGTCTGCCCGTCAGCGAAATTATGGAAGAGACCGAGGGCCTCCTGTACGCGGATATCGACTTATCCGAGGCCGTAGAACTCAAGCAGTTGCACGATGTCGTTGGCGGCTACAACCGCTTCGACATTTTCAAGCTGAAGGTGGATCGTTCCGCGAACCGGCCCATAACTTTTGCAGCAGACGATTGCGACGACAGCTAACAACCAGGGGCACCGGCGTCTGGAGAGGTCGGTGCCGAGGGATGCGAAGCGTGATTCCCTGCTCCTTAGCCAGGGTGGGCGATGAACCAGTGGGGCGCCCTACGCGGCGGCATCTGCGCCGCAACTGTGGATGGGGAGGGCGATGAACTGGACTGCACAAAGTCGAAGCAATTGACACGATTTGTCGGCGGCGCTAATATCACAATCCATACTGCGCGGCATCAGCGGCGGCTGCTGCATGCCCATGAGATGGCCCTGTGTTTTTGGTGCTGCGCGAAGTATCGGTCATTCTGGCAAGCGCCAAAAAAATGGCCGCGCGATAATCCACATCAGCCTAGGAGGTAGATGGAATATGTTTTCTTTGCAAGGACGAGTGGCGCTGGTGACCGGCGCCGGTCGCGGCATCGGCCGGGGCATCGCCGTGGGCCTGGCAGCACAGGGCGCTAAAATAGCTTGTGCCGCCCGCACCCGATCCCAGCTTGACGAGGCAGTGGCCGCCATTCGGGAGGCTGGGGGCGAGGGCCTGGCCTTTGAGCTGGACATGGGAGATATGGATTCGCTGGATCGAGTGGTGGCGGCGGTCCTTGAAGAGTTTGGACAGATTGATATACTGGTAAACAACGCCGGTATGAATATCCGCCAGCCGATTGAGGAAGTGAGCGAGGAAAATTTCGATCAGATCATGGCCGTAAATCTCAAGGGACTCTACTTTCTGAGCCAGAAGGTGGCGCGGCACATGGGCAAACGCAAGCGGGGCAAAATCATCAACATCGGCTCTCTGACCACTGGCTACGCCCTGGCCAAGGTTTCGGTGTACGGGGCGACCAAAGGAGCAGTGGGGCAGATAACCCGGGCGCAGGCGGTGGAATTCGGGCCGCACAATATCCAGGTTAACGCCATCTGTCCGGGGTTCGTGGTGACGCCATTGACCGAAAAGTTATGGCAGGACGAAACCATGCGGAACTGGGGCGAATCCAGGCTGGCGCTGGGGCGGCTGGCTACCCCGGAGGACATGGTGGGCACCGCGGCTTTTCTGGCGGCGCCGGCCTCCGATTACGTGACCGGTCAGTGTATTTACGTGGACGGCGGCTTTATGGCCGGCGATGCATGGCCCTTGCCGGAGCCGCAGAGCTAATCGTGGCGTGCGTTTTTGAATTCGGTGGCAAAACTTTAAAAGAATGCCCGCCAGCTGGTCCTGGTGGGCATTCTTTTGGGCCCATACGACAGCGTTACTTGAGGCGGCGGCGCCACTGGCGCGCCAGGGTCCGCAAAGAGGTCTGCTGCTCGTAGCCGCTCAGGAAGGTGCTCAGGTACCAGGCTCCCGCCATGGCCAGTTGCAGGGCGGCCAGATAGAGCAGTGTGGGTTCCCACCCGGCAGCGGTCGGCGGCAGCTGGTTCACCCACTGAAAGGCAAAGCCGCCCAGCAGACCGCCCAGGCCGCCGCCGAGGGCGGAGGCGTATATGGCCAGGGTAAACCCCTCACCCTGATGAGTTGAAGAGATGGCATCCACCATGGCGCGGTTTTCGCCCATCTGGATGCCGCCCTGCAGCACGCCCCATATCAGGTAGATCGGCGTGGCCCAGGCCAGCAACCACAAGGGTTGTGAAGGCAGGCCGAGCCAGGCCAGCCCCAGGAGCGCCTGGGCGAGCAGGGTGATGGTCAGGACCGGGCGGCTACCGTGCGCGTCCACCAGCCGGCCCCACCAAAAAAGGCCGCCCAGATTGCCCAGAGCCGCGACCGAGGTCATCCAGACAAAATACATCGCGCCCATGCCCCGTCCGGTCAGCACGACCACCCAGAATGGCATAGATGCCGCGCTCAGGAGGGCGTGCACCATGGCGTAGAGGCCGTAGCGGCGCAGAGAAGGACGGCGTCCAGCTGCGAGAATCCGCTGCCAGAATCCGGTTTCCGGCTTTGGCAGCGGTCGCTCGGCTATGCCCCGCATCAGCCAGGCTGCGGCGCCGGTGGCGAGTAGGCCCATGGCGAAGGGCAGGGCAAAGTGCCGGGTGGACGGTTGGGCTCCCAGGTACCAGCCCACGATCAGGGGTAGCACCAGATCCAGGGAGCGCTGGCGCATGCGCATGCGGCTCAGCACACTACCCAGGGCGTCTCCGGCCGTGTTGTCCTGGATAAGCGGCCACCAGCCGGTGTTGCCCACCTGCTTTATCAGGCTGATCAGGCCCATCATGGCCAGGGCCGCCCAGATGAGGGCGGGGTCCGATTTACCCGAAAAAGCGAGTGCGACCAGGGCGGCCGTGGGCAACACCGCCGCGATCCGTCCCCAGAACAACAGCGATGCCTTACCCAGTCGTTCCATCAATTTTATCCCGCCCAGACGCGCGGTTCTATCGAGATGGGTAGTGGTTGCCAGCAGGCCCAGGTGGAAGGGGGTAGCACCCAGTCCCAGGAGAAAGAGGGCGCTGATAGACCACGTGAACGAATTGGCGAGGGTAAAGGATACAGCTACCCGGGTCAGAGCTGCCTGTCCCCGGCGCCGCTGCTGCTGCGATAGTCCTTCTGGAAGTTCTTCCGGCATGAATATGATTGTAGCACCTGGGGGAGGTGGACACAAGCCCGGCTGTGGCGGGGTGGGGGCATATGGATAAATTGGCTATATTGACTTTTGCAGTTTTGCAAAGAAACTAAGCGCTTAATCAGGAGGGAAAAATGGTCACTTTGGGCGCGGGGAATTATACCTATGAGACATCTGGGGAGGATTGGGGGAAATTGCCGCAGGGCTGGACCTACAAAGAAGCTACTGCCGTGGCCGTGGACTCGCAGGACCGGGTCTACGTCTTTAATCGCGGTACCCACCCTATGGTTGTCCTGGATCCGGATGGCAATGTGATCAACACCTGGGGCGATGGCCTGTTTGCCAATCCACACGGTGTCACCGTGGGCCCGGACGACTCGGTGTACTGCGTCGATAACCTGGACCACACCGTGCGCAAATTTACCACCGAAGGAGAATTGTTGATGACGCTGCGAGCCGAGCACCCCTCGGGTCGCATGAGCGGCGATCCCTTCTGCCTGCCGTGCCATCTGGCAGTGGATCAACGCACCGGCGAACTCTACGTGGCCGACGGCTATAGCAATGCGCGAATGCACAAGTATTCGCCGGATGGGCGCTTGCTGTTTTCCTGGGGCGAGTCGGGCACGGCGCCGGGCCAGTTCAATATCGTCCACAATGTCACTACCGACAAAGAGGGCTGGGTCTACGTGGCCGACCGCGAGAACCACCGCATTCAGGTCTTCGATGCCGATGGGCGCTACGAAACCCAGTGGGTCAACCTGTCGCGGGCGGCCTGCATCTGCACCCACGAAGAAGACGAGCTGCTCTTTTACGTCGGCGAGTACTTTTGCGGCATCGAGACCAACAGCGAGGGC
>CAXFTV010000346.1:0-13754 GCA_964005845.1 uncultured bacterium | reverse complement strand
CCCGGATTAGAGCAAATCTGGCGCGCTAGTTCCAGGACGGGTAGTCCGGGGCCTATGCCCGTACGGTTCATGCCAATATCAACATCTATGAGAACGGGGATAAGAGTACTGCAACTCGTGGCTGCCGCTCCCAGCGGCTCGACCAAAGCGGTATTGTCGAGAGTGGTGATTACTCTGGCTTGATTTTGCAGGGCTGCGAGACGTCGCATCTTGTTCGGTGTTACGATCTGGTTGGCAATGAGAATATTGTTTACCCCATGCTCGGCCATTACCTCGGCCTCGCTCAGTTTGGCGCAGGTGATGCCCAGGGCGCCGGCCTGGATTTCCAGTTCGGCTATTTGGGGGCATTTGTGTGCTTTGCTGTGGGGGCGCCAGGCAGTCTGCTGGGTGCGACAGAATTCGGCTAGGTGGTTGATATTTGCTTCGAATTTGTCCAGGTCGACAAGCAGGACCGGGGTGTCGAGATCTTCTTTGTTTTGTCCTATGAATTCATTAGAAGGCATCATGCCCCCTCCTCGAGAAAACTAATCTGGTTGACGACCAAAGGGTCTTTTCCAGTAAAGTGCAATTTTACAAACAAATCGAGGCCGTAGATTTCTGTACAAAACTGGGTATAAAGTCCCTCCAGGCTCTTTTCCCAAGCATCGGGTTGCAATTCCTGCAGTTGATTGCTTGCAGAACCTGTAAAGATGCGCAAACAAGGTGATTCCATTCCCTCTGCCGAGAGGGTTGTGACTTCGATCTTAAGAATTATTTTGGTCGTTATTTTTGCAAGTTGAAAGACTAGACTGGCTGCTTTATCAAGAGCTACGAGCGTCATCATCGGAGGGTTGAAAACCACAACTTCTTCGCTGGTCGGAGCGGAATCCTGGGGAATTAATCCCCAGTTTTTATATGGAATCGTGCTCATATTTAATACTCCTCTTCCCGGTTTTTTAAAAACGCCTGAATAAATATCCGGCGGGAAGTTTTAAAACCATGTTAAGGTATTTATGCCCAGCCGGGACTTGAATACGCAGGCGCAAGCAGTTGTTCGTCGTCAATTCTAAGCTCGTTCAATTGCTCGATGACTTCGGCCGGTAAGGGCCCTTCTTCAAGGGCTTCAATATTGGCATTGGTTTCGCCAATGCTGGTGGTGCCGAATAAAGTGACTGTGGCATAGGGGCAGAAGGCGGCAAAACGCAGGGCCATTTTGGGCAGTGTGAGACCCGCTGCCGCTGCGATCTGGGCCGTTTTCCTCGCTTCGCTCTGTAAATCGGCCAGCTCTGTCGGGAGGGCTTCTGCCTGATCTGAAAGGATGCCTTTTAAAAATACTGAGCGTAGAATCAATGCGGTATCTCGCTCTTTACAAGCGGGGAAAAGGCGTTTTTCTAGCCTTCGGTCGAGCAGGCTATAAGTTGTTTGCAGGGTGCTAAAATCACCTCCTGAGGAGAGGATATCCATGCCGTTGGCCTCTCCATAAGTTGTAGCTCCCCAGTACTTTACCATGCCCCGCCGGCATAGATTGTGCATTGTTTCAAAAAAATCGGGACTAATAAATTTGCCCTCGGCGTTATGGAATTGGAGCAGGTCCAAAGCATCCAAACGCAGATTTGTCAAACTCTGGGTTACAGATTTTTCGATGTGTTGCTGCAGAGCCTTTCCGCAGAGCGGAGGACTATCTTCTGGCTGGTCAATAGTGAACTTGGTGGCGATGATTGGTCTGCAGTTGGGGGTTCCGGAAAAGGCTTTGCCGATGATTTCCTCGCTGCGCCCGTAGAGTGGGGCGGTATCGAAGTAATTGATGCCGGCATCCACGGCGTGACGCAGGACCCGGATGCACTCCTGGTCCGAAGGGGGACTCGTTAAACCGATGCCATAGGGCAAGCCCATCTGGACAGTGCCAAGGCCCAGTGGGCAAACCTGCAGGTTGCTAGTTCCAAGGTTATTATAATTCATGGTTGGGTCTTTAGTGGTTATTAGCTATCTGGCTATCAATGGCCCTCTTAACCCTACCGTGGTGCTCGTTTAGCAGGGCCTGAGCTTCTTCGCGTTCCAGTTGGGCAATTTCCATGATTAAGGCTAGTTTGAGATCGCCTCCCGCCCGGTCTAAGAGTTGGGAGGCCTGGGGGGGGGGAGTTGTCCTAAATCGGCCAGAATGCGCACCGAGCGGTTCCGAAGTTTGGCATTTTTGGGCTGTAAATCAACCATTAGATTGCCAAAGGTTTTGCCCTGTTTTACCATGGCCCCGGTCGAAAGCATATTCAAAACTAATTTGGTGGCAGTGCCAGCTTTCAAACGCGTAGAACCTGTGATTACTTCGGGGCCGACTTCAAGGGCGATCACGACATCCGCGGCAATTTTTCGCGCCGCATTTGGGCTGCAAGTCAGCAAAATAGTTGTGGCGGCTTGCTGGCGGGCGTATTTAAGACCTCCCAGGACGTAGGGGGTAACCCCGCTGGCTGCGATACCCACGACTGCGTCCCTGGAGCAGAGCTTGCGCTCATTGAGATCTCTGGCGCCGCTTTCACTGTTGTCTTCAGCTCCTTCAACTGATTGAAAAACCGCATCCGGGCCACCGGCGATTAAAGCCTGGACCAGAGCCGGTTCGGTGCCGAAAGTAGGAGGACATTCGGCGGCGTCTAAAATGCCCAGACGGCCGCTGGTTCCAGCACCTTGATAGAACAATCTTCCATTTTGGGCCAGTGCTGTACTGATGAGGTCGACCGCTTTTGCGATAAGCGGCAGTTGGCATTTTACGGCGGGAGCTACTCTGCCATCCTCCGCATTGATAATAGCGAGCATTTCTCGGGTTGAAACTTCATCAATGTTGGTGCTGGCAGGGTTCTTCTGCTCGGTTAGCAGGGCAGCCCAATTAGCCATAAATGCATAACCTGTTGGCAAAGCTGGGCTGGGGCACCGCGTTGCCCAAAGGTTTAAGAGGATGGGGAAAAGAGACTTACAAATAAATATAAAATTAGTGGATTCTGTAAAGGGGGATTCTTAAGAAAGGGAAAATTAAAGGGGAAAAATTTACCCCTTCTTGGAAATATTGACCGGTTTTACAAGTAAGATGATCCCAGGGGCCAATCAACTCAGCCACAAGAGGGACAGGAGCAAGACGGGAATGGCACAGACACCAAATATGAAGGAAGTCAAAAAGATTAGCCAACTGACTAAAAATCCGCCAATTCCAAGAGAAAATTTAAGGATTTTTTGCACCGCGCTAAGCCTCGTGGTATAGAAGTGGGATTCGGGCTTGGGGGAATTCTCCCTCACTTGAAAGAAACCAGCAAAAAAGGGTCCATTGTTTGGCGTCCGGGCTTTTGGGCCGGTTTTTTAGGGGGTATTTAAATAACTGTTAATGAAAAACCTGGGTAAAATCCAGGATTGTCAAGACGAGCTAAAGCGCGTATATTTAGACTTTTTGAAATCAGCCTCTCATTCACCATCCCCAAAAGTTAAAAAAATGAGCCAAACCCTAGCCAAAGTCTACGACCCCCGAGCTATTGAGCAGGAGTGGTACGCCTTCTGGGAAGAACGGGGGTTTTTTCAAGCCCATGCCGACGATGCTAAAGACTCTTTTTGTATAACCATTCCGCCTCCCAATGTAACGGGTGAACTACATATGGGGCATGCCATCCAGCACGCCATTCACGATCTGGTCATCCGTTGGAAGCGCATGCAGGGCTTCGAGACCCTGTGCCTGCCAGGTACGGACCACGCCGGGATTGCCACCCAGATGAAGGTCGAGGAGGAACTGGCCCGGAGTGCTGCCCAAACTCGTTACGATGTCGGTAGGGAAGCCCTCATGGAACGCATCTGGGCCTGGAAAGACCGCTATGGCGAGGCCATTTACGATCAGTTGCGCAAAATGGGGTGCAGTTACGACTGGCAGCGGGCCCGTTTCACCCTGGATAAAGGATATGTAGAGGCTGTCTTAAAGGCTTTTGAGCAGTTTCATGAAAAGGGGTGGATCTACCGCGGTACGCGCATGATAAACTGGTGCCCAAACTGCGCCACTGTGATTTCAGATCTGGAGACCGAGGAAAAGGTCCTTGATGGACACTTATGGCACATTCGCTATCCTGGCACAGATGGAGGTCCCGATGTGGTGGTCGCAACAACCCGTCCCGAGACCATGTTGGGCGATACCGGTGTAGCTGTTCATCCGGGTGATCGGCGCTGGAAAGAGGCCATCGGCAAAGAGGTTTTACTGCCTTTGGTGGAGCGGAAAATTCCAATTGTAGCCGACGATTACGCCGATCCAGAATTGGGCAGTGGGGCAGTAAAACTTACACCGGCTCATGATCCCAATGACTATGATGTGGGGCAGCGCCACAACCTCCCGCACATCCAGGTAATTGGTTTCGATGGAGCGATGACAGAGGAAGCTGGGTTTTGCGCTGGTCAAGATCGCTATACCTGCCGCCAGCACCTTGTTGAGGCACTGGAAGCGGCGGGTTTGATGGAGGGGGTAGAGGAACACGAGCACGCGGTGCCGCATCACGATAAATGCGGTACCGTCATCGAACCCCTGCCAATGGAGCAGTGGTTTATGAACATGAAACCACTGGCTCAACAGACCCTGCCCTATTTGCAAAGGGGTGATATAGCCTATGTCCCAGGACGTTTCCGCGACTATGCGATTGAGTGGCTGGAAAATATCCGCGACTGGGCCCTTTCCCGCCAGATCTGGTGGGGACACCGCATTCCCGCCTGGTATTGCCTTTCATGTAGTGCCCCCGGACTCATTCCCATGGGAGACGTCGATCCCGAGCGGGCCTTCGAAGAGGGGAGTTTCAGGGTTTCGCTGGAACAGGGTGCACGGCCCATTGTCTCCCAGCATCGGCCCTCATGCTGCCCACTGTGCCAGGGGGTAGACTTAGTCCAGGATCCGGATGTGCTCGACACCTGGTTTTCCTCGGCTTTATGGCCCTTTGCCACGCTTGGATGGCCCCAGAAAAACGCCGATTTAGCTTATTTTCATCCCACCGACCTAATGATAACCGCAAGGGATATTCTCTATTTGTGGGTGCTGCGAATGGTCATGACCGCTACCGAATTCGTCGATGAGATTCCCTTTAAAACTGTTCTCGTGCACCCGACAGTGCTGACGCGGGATGGGCGGCGGATGAGCAAAAGCCTGGGCACTGGTTTAAACCCTTTGGATTTGGTCGAGCTATATGGGACCGATGCCACGCGTTTCAGCCTCCTGCACCAGGCCGGAGCAGTTCAGGATATTCGCTTTGATGCGGAGATCGAAAACAATCAGGTGCGCTCGTCGCCCAGTGCCGAAGCTGGGCGCAATTTCTGCAATAAATTGTGGAATGCGGTACGCTTTGCTCTAATGAATTTGCAGGATTACAATCCGGAGAAAAAACATCGACATTTTGACGAGTTGGCCGATCGATGGATCCGCAGCCGTTTGGGACAGACTATTCAGGAGGTCGATAGCTCTCTGGCAGCCTATCGTTTCAGCGATGTCACTCGAGCCCTTTACGATTTTTTGTGGCGCGACTTTTGCGATTGGTATCTCGAACTGGTCAAAGGACTTTTCGCTAGTGGGAACTCCCAGACCCGCCAGCAGGCCCAGCAAACTCTGCTACAGGTACTCGAGGCGGCGCTGAAAATGATGCACCCCGTTATGCCCTTTGTAACAGAAGCTTTGTGGCAGGCATTGCCCCTTGAAGGGAGCGGTAAGCCTCCCAGTATCATGGTCGCTAGCTGGCCCCAGACCGATCCGGCATGGGCCGACCCCGGTGCCGAAAAGGAAATGGATCTCCTGCGCCAAGTGATAACGGCAGTACGCACCATTCGCGGCGATATGAATATCCCGACCGGAAAAAAGGTCAAGGTGCTCGTTTCGTGTAGTGGGGCTGAAGTCGAGGCTTTGTTTAAGCAGCAGCAGGCGAGTATAGAACTTCTGGCCCGGGCCGAAACGGTAAGGGTGGGGCGGAATTTGCCCCAACCTCCTGCATCGGGGAGCGCTGTTCTGGCCTTTGCAGAAGTATATGTACCGCTCGAAGGACTCATTGATCTCAATGCCGAAGAGCAGCGCCTGCAAAAAGAAATCGGGAAGTTCCAAGGCTTGTTAAAAGGGTTGGATGCCAAATTGGCAAATGAGGGTTTTCTGAACAAGGCCCCGGCACCTGTTATCGAAAGGGAGCGCGAACGGCAGAATGAATACCGTGCCGGATTAGCTAAACTTGAGGCCAGTTTGGAACTTTTGCGTTCCTGAACCGTCGTCTATTGGATTGGCAGGGGTTTATATCGACCGGAGAAATGAAGATGCCCCAACCTAAATTTCTGAAAATCTTTCGCCCCCTTTCTGAAATTTTGCTGTTGGCAGGGGGACTTTTCCTGTTGCCCTCCCCGGTTCAGGCCAAATTTGATCCCCCGCGGATTATTCAAATCCTCAACACCCATGATACAGGAGAACTGGCCGATAGCCTGCTGGACAAGAGAAGTTACTATATCAACAAAGGCGTCGAGGTAAATATCAACAGAGGGGAGGTGCTGAATGTCTACCGGGAGAAAAGGCTAGCCCCGGAAATTCCCCGGCCCTTGCGTATTTTTATCGGAACTATGACAATAACCGATGCTCAACTTGGTTCGGCCCTTGGCCATTTCAAACCCAACAAGGCGGCCCTAGCCCAACCCCTGATCCGCTACAAGGGTCCAGTAAAAAATGATATAGTCGTGCCGCGGTTGATAATCGATTCCGAGGTATTATTCGGTCCAGGTAGTGTCGAATTGAAGAAAGAGGCAGAAGTCGAATTCGAGAAAGTGGCTCTTTTCGTCAATAATTTTTCGCCATCTAAGCTGGTCATCGAAGGGCATACCGATTCCGATGGCGCTACCGACTTCAACCAGAAACTTTCGGAAGACCGGGCAAAAAACGTCAAATTATATCTCGAGACAAAATACGATTTTATTACCCCGGCCATGATAGATGCCGTTGGCTATGGGGAAGAGCGGCCGATTTTTCCCAATGATACCGATATAAACAAAACTTTCAATCGCCGCATTGAGGTTATTGTCTGGGAGTGAAATCATGGGGTCTTTCTCATTGGGCGAGAGGGAATTTCTTCTCGCTTTTTTTGTTTGAAGCAGGACGTGGCATTCGATTATTTTACGCTCAATGCGCTCGTGGCAGAGCTCCGTGAGCACCTTGTTGGGGAAAAGGTAAACTGGGTGCGAAGCGACTGTGAAGGTCTGGCATTTTCTTGTCGGAAATTAGGTTTCGTCCGCGCCCGAGTTGGCCCTCGGGGGTTTCTTTGTTGGGTGGCGGAGAGGCCTCCAGACTTGGCCTCGGGACCACTCGGGCCAGAGCGTTATGTGCTGGGCGCAAGGGTGGAAGACCTTTGGTGGAATAAAAGAGATCGGATAGTTCATTTCAGACTGAGCCGCAAGGGAAAATCGGCGGTCCTGACCTACGGGCAGCTAATTTGCGAATTGATTCGCCCCCACTGCCAAATTTGCCTGATAAGGGAACAAAATAGTGAAGTTCTAGGGCAATGGGCAGCAACGGGAAAGAAGAGATCCCCGCGCATTGCAGTGGGGCGGATTTACGCTCCGCCACCCGCTTGGGAGAGGATACTGCCGGGGCAGGATGATTTTGCGCAATTTAAAGCCAAGGCAATGAGTCATGATGGAACCGTACAAGAGTTGCTAAGCCAGGCCTTGGTGGCAATGGATAGAAACCTGGCCGCCGATCTGCTCTACCGTATTGGTTTGTCCCAAGAGGTGAGTGTTGTCCACCTCGGACAAGATGGGCTTGAAAAAATATGGTCTGAAGCCGTGGGCCTTTACGCGGGCGAAATTGAGGCAAAAGGTTATTACTGGGAAAGTGAGGGGAGGGGTGATTTTTCTGCCCTAGAACCGGTTTCGAAAACGGGTTTGTACAGTGTTTTGCCTTCGATAAGTGAAGCCATTCAAAGAGTTCACCAGAATCCAGATCCAGAAACGGAAAAACAGAGCGGTCGCGATCTGCAGCGAAGTTTAAAAAGGATCAGGAAAAATCTCACTCACAAATTGCGGAATTTGCGCGGGGATCTCGAAGAGGCAGATGAGGCCGAAGAATTTGCTAGAAAGGGCAACAACCTCTTGGCCCAATTGGGGGGTGTTAAGCGTGGCAGTTCTCAGGTGGAATTACCGGATATATACGATATTTCTGGTAGGACATTGCTTAAAATTGACATGGATCCAGGGCGTTCCCCGGTCGAGAATGCCAAGAGGTTTTTGAAGACGGCAAAAAAGTACCAGCGCCGTAGGCAGGTCATTCCTGGACGCATTGAAGCAATAATTTTTCAACTGGGCGAAGTCGAAAAATTCATCGCCAATTTAAATGCAGGCGAGGAGAGCAGTTTTGCCGCTATTGAAAAATGGCTTGCCGAACGTGATCGGGGCCCAAAGATGAAAAAACCACGAGAAAAGGGAGTGGAAAGGGCTCATCCGCGGCGATATCGCACCTCCCAGGGATGGAGTGTGTGGGCGGGGCGCAACAATAGGGAAAATGACCAACTCACTCATCGCTTGGCCTCCCAGAACGATTACTGGTTTCACGCCCACGGTTATGCGGGCGCCCACGTGGTTTTGCGCCGCGAAGATCGAGATCGGGAACCGGGGGCAAAAAATTTAGCGGAGGCAGCGGCAATCGCCGCCTATTGGAGCAAGGGTAAAACGGCTAAAAAAGTGCCGGTCGTATATACACTTGTCAAATACGTATCCAAGCCCAGGGGGGGGCAACCCGGACAGGCCTTGATGCGGCGTGAAAAAACGCTCGTCGTAGAACCGGCGTTGCTAGCAGAAGAAGACTCGCCGAATAATGGCGCATAAAAAATATTATGTAAAATAACATTTAATATGGCTTTATTTATCGCAATAATAGGTTTGCCCAACGTAGGCAAATCAACTCTTTTCAATGCTTTGACTCAGGGAAGGGCCGAGGCTTCCAATTATCCCTTTTCTACAGTGGAGCCCAATATAGGTATGGTCGAGGTTCCAGATAAGCGCCTCTCCGTCTTGAGGGAATTAATCAAACCAGATGATTGTATACCGACCAGCATTCGCTTTGTCGATATAGCGGGCCTTGTAAGGGGGGCAAGTCAGGGCGAAGGATTGGGCAACACCTTTTTGGGGCAAGTGCGCGAGGCCGATGCCCTAGTTCACGTTCTCAGGTGCTTCAATGATCAGCAGGTTGCACATGTAGATGGACAAGTGGACCCCTTGAGGGATATGGAGACCATTGAGTTGGAATTGATCCTTGCCGATCTCGAAGTTGTGGAAAAGGTTTTGCCTCGCCTGGAGAAAATTGTCCAAACAGAGCCCAATACTTCCCGGCGGATTGAGTTAGAAGCGCTAAAAAAGGCGGAAATTGGTTTACATCGGGGCATTGCAGTACGGGATCTAGCCCTCGAAGCTGAGGAGTCCGAAGCCATTTTAAATTACCAATTCCTGACTGCAAAACCGGTGCTCTTCCTCGCCAATGTCGCCGAGGCCGAAGCTCGGGACGGCGGTGATAGAATGAGGGAAATTGAGGGGCGCAAAATGGCCGGTGCAGTGCTGCCTTTATCGGTGCAGATAGAGGCCGAAATATCCCAGTTATCTCAGGGGGATAGAGCCGAATTCCTCAGCGACCTGGGGTTGACTGAGACTGGTATCGACAGACTCGTACTGGCTGGTTATGAATTGCTGAATCTGATCACATTTTACACTATCGCCAACGATAAATTACAGGCCTGGCAAATAACCAGGTCCACACCCGCATCTGTCGCAGCGGGGAAGATACATTCCGATATGGAACGGGGGTTCATTCGGGCCGAGGTCGTTAGCTGTGAGGAGTTGATGGCGGCTGGCGGAATGGGGCCATTAAAAGATGAGGGCAAAGTCCGAACTGAGGGTAGGGACTATGAAATTCAAGATGGAGACCTAGTTCACTTCCTGTTTCGCGTCTAGGAGATTCTGCTCAAAAGAAAGAGTGCAAAGCCAGGGTAAAAGTGTCGGCATTGCCGGGAATGTCCTGTGGTATGCTTTCGCTCATCCTGTAGGTTGCAGATGTTTCCAAATAAGGGGTTAGAAATGCGTTTAGACCCAGGGTGACCCGGCTTCTTTCATCTTCTTCTAAATCGTCGTACGGATTTAAGAAGTCAAAAGCAACGCGCAGGTTCACGCTCTGCTGGTACCAGTAGTTGAGACTGGTGAAAAAGATAAACTGGTTTTGCTCTAGACGACCCGAATCCCGCACCCAGTCAGCCTCGCTAAGAAGGGTCAGGGGACCGAGGCGCAAACCCGCGTAGGGCCCCCAGGCCACACGTTTCACACCCTGTGAATTATTCAGTGAAAATGACCCGCCTGCCAACAGATTTTTAATGTATATAGTGCCCACCGAGGAAAGCTGTTTATTGCTATCCCGGTCGCGGCTTCCCTGGGTGCCATTACTAAGGGCCACACTGAGGGCCATATTGCCTGGTTCAATGCCTATTTCCACCCCTAGATCCTGATTGTCAAAGTTAAAACCTGTTGCTTCACGGATAAAGGTGCCATCGTCCCAAACGCGAATACCATAGGGCAGTAAAATGCGGCCCGCTTTGAGATAAGTCTGGTTTGGCAGGGATTGCAAAAGCAAAAAAGCTTCGCGGCTGCTGGCTCCTGAAGGCGTCACGTTTTCATCCAGATAAAGCGATAGCACTTCCGGGATCAGGTCGGCTTCCAAATACAGGTTGCCACTGTGGATATCAAAGGAATTTTGGCCGTCCTTTTTGTAGGTCTTACCCTCGAGTTCTTTGTCGACGGCAAAGTGAACTTCGTGAACGGCCATGAGATCGGCTCCAAGGGAAATACTGGGTCCAATCTGGGGTGAAAAATCCATAGCCCTATCGGAGGCTTCCTGCATCAGGGGGGTAATGTCGGTCTGGGTATACAAAGCGCCAAATTCATTGCGTTTGCCACCGCCCGTTTTGTTTACGTGGCAGGTACTGCATTTATAACCTTCGCGGAAGGCAATATAGGGTTCGCCCAGAAGCATATCAGGGGGCAGCAAAAGAATAAAAGCAAGTAGGAAAATGCAAGTTGTGCGAGTCAGATTGGCTGCCATAGTAGCCCCTGTGTCTAAAAAGTCTTAAAGTGGCGAAATAAAGAATGGTAAATCAAGGAATGGAAAATACTAATACCCTGAGGTGCATGTCAAGTTTGAGATCTTTGCACAGCCCATTTCCAGGCACATAAGTTCTTGACTTTGGGTTGTGCCCCCCCTATTTTCTGGCTTTGCAAGTAGCCTTAATCCAAAGGGAAAGGAGAGCAGTGGGAAGGGCGGAAGCTTTCCTGTTGCCCCAAAGTATTCCGGCCACTGCGCAATTTTTTAAATGGGTGAAGCCCTGGGTATGATCGAGACTCGCGGTCTGGTAGCTGTGGTAGAAGCCACCGATGCCATGGCCAAGGCTGCTGACGTAGAAGTAATTGGCTGGCAACAAATTGGTGGGGGACTGGTCACGGTTTTGGTGCGCGGTGATGTGGCTGCAGTCAACGCTGCTACCGAAGCCGGAACTGCGGCCGCTGATGAAGTTGGCGAGGTGGTTGCCAGTCGCGTTATCGCGCGTCCCCACGACAGTCTTGAAGCGGTACTTCCCATAAACAGGCAAAATTGATCTTTTACTCTTCGTAGCAACGGGATACCAACGCCCCTTAAAATACTTGAGACCTCTAGTGCGTGGCCGCTTGCTTTTGGGTTTAAAGATCCTGATTGCCGCCCTTTTAATGGGGGTCCTTTTGGCCTTACTCGACCCCCTGCATTTGTGGAATAGCCTCCTTCAAATAGAGCCACCGTTAATTTTTATAGCGCTTTTGCTGGGTGGCGTTGGGGTTTTGGTTCAGTGGGTAAAATGGCAGCATTTCTTGCGCTTGTACTATCCGGAGATTTCCTGGATTGAAGGTCTTAACTCCTTGTTGATCGGGTTTGTTTTTGGGTTGATCTCGCCGGGACGCCTGGGGGAACTTGGGCGGGGTTTTTTTTTGCGGGGGGATCGGGTAACACTGGTCGGTCTGGCTGCAGCTGATCGTTTCAGTTCTGTTGTGATTACGGTGTTGGTCGGATGGTTTGGGCTCATTATGTTGTTTCCCGGCTTAGGGCCCTGGCTTTTGGCCGCCGCAATTTTCTTTGCAGTTTTTTTATATCTAACCCAAAAGATCCTCCGCCGGCAGCTACATAAAGGGTCCTATACAGGTAGAATATGGTGCGTATTCCAGGATATTCCGCTAGGATCGTGGTTTAAAGTCCTAACCTGGTCAAGCTTCTTCAATTTTATTTTTTTCTTGCAGTTCTACCTCCTGCTGAACAACAGGGCCGTCTTGCCGCTTGAAGGCATCTGGGGCATCCCCTTGATTTTTGGCCTCAAGGCTTTGTTGCCTTTGAGTTTTCTCGATCTTGGAATCCGGGAGGGGGCAGCGGTTTTAGTTTTTTCCCGTATTGGCATTGATCCGGTGCCGGCATTTAATGCGGCGTTATTGCTCTTTGCAATAAATGTATTTCTTCCCGGTTTAATAGGCATGGTTCTGCTGCAAAGGAGTTGGAACCGGGGGGGAAAGTGGAAAATTTTCAACTGCAAAAATAACGCCTCAAATCTTTTTAGAGGGGCCAGCAATGAAAGAGCCTAATGGGAGGGTGGGAAGTTTTCCAAATCGACGCGACATATGCGAAGTTGGGCGCAGAATATACCAGCGCGGTTACGTGGCCGCCAACGATGGCAATATTAGTGCACGGATTGGGGCCGATCGCATACTCTGTACGCCAACCGGGGTCAGCAAAGGTTTTTTAACAGAAGAGATGCTGGCCGTCTGCGATATGACAGGCAAACAGGTATCCGGACCATTGGAAATTTCTTCAGAAATACGCATGCATCTGGAAATTTATCAATTGCGTACGGATATAAATGCAGTCGTTCACGCCCATCCTCCAACGGCGACTGGTTTTGCGGTAGCGGGGATTGAACTAACTCAATGCGTTTTACCCGAAGTGATAGTAAACCTCGGAGCAATTCCCTTGGCCCCCTACGGCACCCCAGGAGGAGCGGCTATCGTTGAGCCAATGAAGCCTCTGCTAAAAGATCACGATGCCGTTTTAATGGCGAACCACGGGGCGGTGACGCTGGGTAGGGATGTTTTGGATGCCCATTTTAAGATGGAAACAGTAGAGCACTTTGCCCAAATTGCTCTGGTTGCCCATCAGTTGAATTCAGTTAATACCCTCAATGTGCGGCAAGTGGATCAGTTGCGTCAGCGCTTCGGTTTGAAAAACCATCCTTCCTGTGCAGTGGAAGTGGGAAATGCCGGTCCAATGGATAGACCAAATGCGGCTGAGGAATTGCTAATTGAGGAAATAGTCCAGGAAGTATTAAATACAATCGGGCAGAAGGAGTAGATTTTAGAGATTGGAGCGACGAATTTGGATATTTTATGCCCTGTTGCTGGGGGGACTCGGGCTCTGGTTTGAGGGTGCTTCCAGCCAAGAAGAGCCGGCTACGGTCAGGTATGTACAGCGGGGGGATGCCTTCGCTGCAAAAGGGCGCCTGGATTTAGCCATTGAAGAGTATGAAAAAGCTATGGCTGCTGGTGCCGGAAGTGCTATTTTTTTAAATAGATTAGGCGGCTTGTATTTCAAGAGGGAGGAGTTTGGAAAGGCACTGGATGTACTGCAGCGATCACTGCGAGAGAAACCAGGGCAAATCGCCGTATATACGCAAATCGGGGAGGTTTTCCTCGTCAGCGGCAAGGCGGAT
>CAXFTV010000345.1:0-5862 GCA_964005845.1 uncultured bacterium | reverse complement strand
GTAGCGGGTCCAACGATCTGCAGAAAATGGATCCGCACGCCTCGCGCGAAACCCTGGACCACAGCGCCATGTACATCCTGGCAGTCGCCTGGGAAGACGGTAGCTGGCATCACGTGCGCAGCTATGCCGCCGAACGGGCGCACCGTCCTTCCACGATAAAGTTGTGGCAGGCGATTCGCAGCGAAGAAGTGGAGGAGTGGACCCGGGCGTACCACGACCCTGATCCGCAGCGCAAAAAATTCGGTGCCGAGGTGGTGGTGGGCCTACGAGATGGCAGTGAGATCATCGAGCGTCTGGACAATCCCAATGCCCATTCGCTGGGGGCGCGGCCTTTTCGGCGCCCAGACTATGAGAGCAAGTTGTGCGCGCTCACCGAGGGGCTGGTAGAGGATAGTGAGGTCGAACGCTTTGTGGAACTGGTGGGTGATTTATCCAATCTGGATCCTGAACAGGTAAGGGCGCTTAATGTGGTAGTGCCCGAGGAGCGACTGGAAGATGCCCATAGCGAGCGGGTGGGAATAATTTGAAAATTGCCCGGCTAGGGCGCGTTTGGCTCATGGGTGCGGGTCGGTAGGCGGGAGCGCTGGCAGGGTGAGCAGTGTTGGGTAGCGGAAAGTCAGGGACGGCGTAGCCACGCGCCGGAAGTGGCACGAAGTGGGTAGAGGCCATGTCTGCTGGTGGTTTAGCGGTCGCCGTGAGATCGGACTTCACGACCTCGGATACTAGGTCGATTCTCTCAGGGTCGCGTCCCTGCGCTGGAAAAGTTCGGGACGTAGCTCGGTGCCGATACCCGGCTCTTCGGGGGGGTAGACATAGCCGCCTTCAATGCGCGGCTGGGTGGTGAGCAGGGTATTGTAAAAGCCCCGATAGAAGGCCCGTACCGTCTCCTGAATGAGGGCGTTGGAGCAGTGGATAGAGAGGTGGATTGAAGCCATGAGGGTGATGGGACCGGTGCAGTCATGGGAGACGAAGGGCAGGTTGTGGGTATCGGCCAGGGTGGCGATCTTGCGGCTCTCGGCGATGCCGCCGGTCCAGGTCAGGTCCGTCATCAGGATATCTACGGCGCGCTCTTCGAGGAGTTCGGCGGCACGGTAGCGAGTGAAGGCCATTTCGGAGCCGCAGATGGGGATGGAGGTGGAATCCCGCAGTTGCGCCAGGGTAGCGGGTTTATCCGGCTTTATGAAGTCCTCCAGCCACATGGGTTTATAAGGTTCTAAGGCCTGGGCCAGGCGCACGGCAGCCGGCAACTTCCAGAGCCCGTGCGCCTCCATCAGGATTTCCATATCCATACCCACGGCAGCGCGAATTTTTTTTACTGGTTCCAGTCCCTTTTCCAGATCCGCAAAGCTGATATAGGTGCCGCCGGTTTTGGGAGCGTAGGCATCGAAGGGCCAGATCTTCATGGCGCGGATGCCCTCGGCGAGCAGGTCGCGGGCAAGTTCATCGGCGCGGTGCAGAAAGCCGTCGAGGTCTTCGTAGGGGCCGCCGCCGGTCTGCCGTGGACCTTGGGTGATCATCCCGGGCATGTCCTGGGCGTAGACCGGTCCGGCACAGGTGTTGTAAATCGCTATTTTGTCTCGACTGGCCCCACCCAGGAGGCGGTAGAGTGGTAGTCCGGCCTGTTTGCCCAGGATATCCCAGAGGGCCACTTCGAGAGCGGAGATGGCGCGCATCTCGTTGCCGCCGTTGCCGTAGGCATAGGTGGCATCGTAGAGGCGGCGCCAGTGTCCTTCGATATCCAGGGCATTGTGGCCCAGCAGCATCGGGGCGCCGACCTCGTGGATGAAGGCGCTGGTCGACCTGGGGGTATAATAGGTTTCTCCCAGCCCCACCAGACCCGCATCGGTGTGTACCCGCACAAAGAGGATGTGGGAGAATTCGGCCAGGTGAAGGGTCTCGATGCGGGTTATTTTCACTTAAATTCCTTCTCTTTCAGGCGCCCTTTTAGAAGCCGCAGCGTTTGGCGGCGCGGAAAAAAGGATCGGCTACCGCCGCCGCACCGCGGTAGGCCATATCGCTGGTCATGGGGTGGACGCAGATCAGGCGGGCACCGTTTTCAATAGCTTTCACCATGGTGTCTTCAATGTCTTTGGGGTTCTCCATGGAGCCGGAGCCCACGACCCGGCCGGTGTGCACGCCGCGCTCGGCTGCTGCCCTGAACAAAGCGTGGATGGCATCTTCGACCTGGGGAATCTCGCCCTCCCGCAGGATCGCATCGAAAGGACCGACAAAACCGCAGGCCTTGTTCGGACCCTGCGCTGCCATCAGATCCAAAACCCGATCGCGCAGTTCTTCATCCATGATGAACTCGGCGGTTTCGAACTGGATCCAGCCCTGGGTCTCGGTCTCGGAATTGCGCAGTTCATCGGGGGTGAACATCATGGTGCGCTCGCCATCGCGCACCGGGTAGCCACCGCGGTCGTCGGGCGTGGCCTGACCGGGGATGGGAAAATTGATGGAGCTGTAATAACTTCTGGCTTCTTCGAAGGTCGTGCTATAGGGCCTCATGGTGGCCCGCGCCCCCATCTGGAAGGCGTCTCCGTGTTCGCTGCGGGCTTCGCGGTGCAGCCGCTGGATGCCCAGCAAACCCAGGCGGTTCTGGATGGCGTGTTGTTCCCTGCCGTAGCGTCCGTCCACCTGGCAGTGCTCGCCGTCGTTGACAATCCAGGAAAAGCCGGCCTTGGCCCAGGCAAAGGCTTCGTTCTCGCGGAACTGGTGCCAGGGGATGTCGTTAAATATGCCCAGGAGTGGTGGGGTCTTTTCGACCGATGCCGCTTTGTCCAGAATCTCTTTGAGGGGGTTGCGGGTAGGTTGCAGGGTGTATTCGTACGCCCGGCGAGCAAATGCCTCGGCTTTGAGAGGGCGATCTCCTCCGATGGCTTCTATGGCATCCATTTTTTCTCCTCGTATAAAATTATGATGGGTCTGGCGGCGGCATGGCGCCGACGCGCTCCGCGATTAGACCGTAGTGTTCGATATGGCGATTTTCGGCGAAATTCAGCGAGTGTTCCCTGTATTCCAGGGTGCGATCCAGATCGCACTGTGCCACCACTAACTCGTCTTCGAGGCTGGTGGCCATGGCCACGACCTCGCCCGATGGAGCAATGATGCAACTCTGGCCGATTTGACTGACGCCCTCTTCCACTCCGGCCTTGGCCACACCCACGACCCAGGTGGCGTTCTGGTAGGCACCGGCCTGCATCGAGAGCAGATTGTGGAAACTGGCCAGGTGGTTTACCCCGGGGCGGTCGGTCGGTTGATCGGGAGTATTGTAACCCAGCAGAACCATCTCGGCTCCCTGCAGGGCCAGCATGCGGTAGGTTTCGGGCCAACGCCGGTCGTAGCAGATGCACAGACCGATCACCCCGCCGCAAGCGCGCCAGGTATTAAATCCCAGGTTGCCCGAGTCGAAGTAGTATTTTTCCAGATTCTGATAGATATGGCCAGGCTGGTAAGCCGCGTATCCGGGCAGGTGAATCTTGCGGTACTTGCCGATAATCCGGCCGTCGCTGCCGACCAGGATGGCGGTGTTGTAGCGCCGTTTCTGTCCCGCTTCGAAGCTCAGTTCGGCATAGCCCAGGTGGAAGGCGATGCCGAGGCGGACGGCTTCTTCGAAGAGCACCTGGGTTTCCGGGCCGGGCATCTCGGTCTCGAAGTAGGAATCGATTTCCTCGGGATCTTCCATGTACCAGTGCGGGAAAAAAGCGGTCAGGGCCACTTCGGTAAAGACGACCAGGTCACAGCCGCGCCCGTGCGCTTCACGCATGAGATCCAATAGGCGTCCAATCGCATCCCGGCGGCTGGCGGAACGTGGGACCGGGCCGAATTGGGCGGCGCCGACGGTGATAATGCGGGCCATGCAATCCTCTTTTTCTAAGCTTTGTTTGCGTAGCGGCAATGGCTTTTCAAAAAACACGAATCACACCGTGGGTTTTTTTTGCAATAGGTCACGGCATGTCGTACCAGCAGGGCGTGGTACTCATTAAAAAGATCGCTATCCGAGGGCAATTTGTCCATGAAGAGAGCCTGCAGTTCGGCATAAGTAGCGTCCTCAGCGACCAGTCCCAGACGGCTGCTGATGCGTCGGGTATAAGCATCGACCACGAAGAAGGGATAACCCGCCGCGTAGAGCAGTATAGAATCGGCGGTTTCGGGACCGATGCCTTTGAGTGAGAGCAACTCGCGGCGCAGGGGGGGGGGCGGCCGCCGGAGTAGGGCGGCGACGCTACCGCAGTAGTTTTCTATGATGTAGGAGGCGATATCTTGCAGCCGCCTGGCTTTCTGGTTGTAGTAGAGAGAAGGCCGAATGAGCGCGGCTAGTTCGTCCACCTCCAGGGCATGTAGCGCCGCCAGCTCCAGGGCCTGGTGCGCAGACAGGGCCTCCAGGGCCTGCTCGACATTGCGCCAGGCGGTATTCTGAGTCAGAACGGCGCCAACGATGATTTCCCACTGCTGAGGTTCGTCCAGAAGCCGGGCTGTGCCAGGGTAATAGCGCGCTCTGATATCCCCGGGTGGCGTGGTGGGCCACCATCCCTGGGGGCCGAAGTGTTCATAGAGTTGCCGATAGGTATTGCGGATTGGATTCTTCACTTTCGAAAAGATGGGGCAAATGCGGGACGCTGGCAAGGATCCAGGTCTGTCAGGGACGCTCATACTCTTGCTGGCAGTTGGGCTATCCGCTAACTTCACAACATTTTCCGCTGGGTTTGCGAAAGAGCTATAAAGCAAGCTGATCCTGGCAACCAGATAGCCAGAAAATAAGTGCCCACTGGCCGGGGGCGATGCCCATATACCGGTGAACGGAGTCCATCCTACTTGCGCGGATTACAAGCACCTACAAATAGCACAACGGTTACTATCCGCTCCCTGGCCATCGGCGCGGTCCTGGCTTTTCTTCTCAACCTGGCCTGCCCCTATAGCGTGCTCATCCTGCGCAACGGCGGCCTGACCTCGGATTATATTACGGCTGGGGCTATGATGATTTTTTTGCTAGTAGTCGGCCTCTTCAATCCGCTGCTCAAATGGCTCTGTCGGCCGCTGGCGCTGCGCACCAGCGAAATTACCGTCATCTATATCATGACAATCGTGGCCTCGGCTCTGCCGACCTGGGGGCTGGTGACCAACCTCTTCCACATCCTGACCCGGCCCTTTTACTATGCCACGCCGGAAAATCGCTGGGTCGAACTGATCCAGCCGCTGATTCCGTCCTGGTTGGCCCCGCGCGAACCGGAAGTGGCACTTTATTTTTATGAAGGTCTGCCCGCTGGTCAGTCCATTCCCTGGGATGCGTGGTTGGTTCCCATGCTGAGTTGGGGGAGCGGCATGTTGGCGGTCTACCTGATCATGGTTGCCACGATGGTCATTCTGCGCCGGCCCTGGATCGAGCAGGAACGCCTGGTTTTCCCCCTGACCCAGTTGCCCCTGGAAATGCTGCGCGGCAACAATCAACGCCTGTTCCCCGCCCTCTTCTACAACCCGTTGCTATGGGTAGGTTTCGCCCTGCCCTTTTTCATCCAGATGTCGCGCGGATTGCACCACTACTTCTTTTTCATTCCCGCCGTCGAAACCCTCTTTGAGCCGCTCTCGCTTTTTCGCAACAGTATCCGGCTGATAATTTTTGTGAACTTTGCCATCATCGGCCTGGCCTATTTTCTCAACTTGCAGGTGGCTTTCTCCGTCTGGTTCTTTCACCTGATCAGTCGCTTTCAGAGCGGCATTTTCAACCTCGTCGGCTTTCAGGTGAAAGGTCACAACGAGTCGCTCACCGGCAGCTCTATCGCGTTGTCGCACCAGGGCATGGGGGCCATGATCGTTCTGGTCGGGGCCATGCTGTGGAGCGCTCGGCGGCATATCCTGCAGGTT
>CAXFTV010000344.1:0-9832 GCA_964005845.1 uncultured bacterium | reverse complement strand
TCAGATGCTCGCTGTACAAGCCATAATGAATGCCCTCTACGACTCGGCCAGGCTAGGGCGCGAAGTCGAGCTGGAGAGTTGATTTTTCATCGTCGCCCGATAAACTCAATACCCGATTGACTTCTGCCTCCAGGCTCTTTGGGATGGCGCAGGTGCCACCGGCTGAGCCCATGGCTCATCGATGGTTTGGCGGATCCTAGGGACTGAGTTGGATGTTCTTCAGACCTCCCCAACTCGTCTCCGAAACGGCGGTGTCCACCTCTTCTAGCAGGAATAGGACCGCGTCCCCTGAATCGAGGCTGAGATCGCCGTCGTAGACCCTGGTCTCGCGGATTCGGGTGATCTGGGCCTCGCTCAGAATAGCAGTAAGCGATCGATTCAGCTCGGAGCGGGATTCGTGCCGTCGATCGCGGGCTTCGTCGTCGGTCATTTCCCCATTGGCAGCCGCATGGTGGATTCGCTGCAGGCGCAGCCGATAGGCCGTCTCGGCTACGTCGACTGCGTGCGCCTGCTCGGAGCTGAGATATAAATAGATATTAACTATAAGACCACGCCGGGTCTGGACCACACACAGAGGATGCCGTACAACTCAACAGCTATGAATGCGATGGTTGCTGCGGCTTGCAAATGACGCCGAGTTGAAGAGGTGACTACGACAATGGTCAATGCCGTGAGAATGGCATTCAGAATGTTAGCTTCCATAACCTCAATCCAAGTAAATCCGCCGACGTAAACGTTGAACACGATAGACATGAAAAGAAGTATCCCGATGACGATTACCGCCAGTTTCCCGTGCTTATCGAAATCGGCAAGCAGGTTATCCATGCTGTCGTCGCGCTGAGTCGGCAAGATCAGGATTGCACTCAAGAAGAAAAGAAATGGGTGGAAGAGAATGGGTATATACGAGCTCCAAGTCCATGTTCGTTCGTCTTCATGGAAAAACCAAAGCACACTTAAGTACTGGATCTGAAACAACAAAATTGCGACGGCCCAGGCGAACGGTAGCCAGTGTAATTTTGTTTGCTCTCGTCTGCGTATCGCCGAACCAACCCCACCGAGGATCTTGGTTATCCCAAGGCCGAGGGCAAAGAAGATCGGAACAGAAAGGATTTCAAACTCAGTCATCGGTCGAGGATCTCCTTCCTTTTAAGGTAGAGAGGTATTAACCAATTAAGGTAAAGGTAATAAACCAAGTGCCAGTTACACAGTTAAATTTACAGACCTATTTACAGACTCGAAATTCGAATGACCAGTGGGATGCAAATTACACCCCGACTTAACAATTTTATAACGCAGATACAGCGCCCGGCCATCTGCTTGGATGCGACGGGGGCTTTTTGCTTGTGCTGCTTCTGCTGCTTTCGTAAACTAGGCATCCCATCGTCGCGCAAGCGACTACTCTTCTAACCTTTGGCAGGAGGCTACCGACCGTGAATAATTTTTCATACATATTGATATCTTTATTATTTATAGCATGTAACACTCAAAATTCTGATAGACCAATAACAGATGATGATAACGCCATTTTTGAAAGAAATTGGAAAGCTTTTGAACAACATCACGTGGGCGGCGTTATTAGTAAAGATATAGACCACTTCATGGCCCTATATTCAGATTCAGTTAAGTGGAGCCCGCCAAATTGGAATGGCAATGTAATTTTAGGTAAAGAAGACTTAAAATCTGCCGCCCAATTTTATATGGATAATTTTGATGAGATATCTTTTAAGCCTGGTGGTGCAATAATTGGCGCAGATGGTGCCTATTTTGGTGGATCGTTATTCTCCGATGTTGGAAATACAAGCAACTCGCCAAATAGATTAAGGATACATGGAGTTTGGTCGGGAAAACACGTTGAGACTGGGGCACCATTTCATTTGAAGTTTTTCATTATTCAAGAGTTTAATGAAGATGGTGAGGTAATTACTTTGAATGAGTGGTTCGATCCTAGTTCAATTGGTGACCAAATTGATACTTTTTTAAGCAAACAAAGCAAATAGCAACTCACTCGCCCCAGGTAACCACTGCCACCATGGCTGCCTTGCCTACGCCGATTGCACTCGCGCTCGGGTCGCAGAGCCAATTTAAAGACGGCTTCTCAGACCGCCTCTGGCCGGGTTGCCGACAGGCTGACCCTGTGCAGAACGGAGATCTTGAGCAGCCACATCGGGAAGGTGGAGAAGCTGGCGATGTTTATCATCCGGAAAATATAGGAATTTTAAAAACCTTTTCCCAAGTTATTCCGGCACCCGGGCAGCGGCCCTGGAGCGCCTGCGGGGGAGCATTGAGGCGCAATCGAGGATCGCTGGAACCATTGGGCGGCCGGGACCGAGGTATCAAGACCCGGACCTGGCAGGCACAGAGGTGCCCTTCCGATCGCTTCGCTCGGCGGACGGGAAAAACGCGATCGCCTAACTCAAGTTAGCCCAAGAAATGGACCATGTCAGCAGAGCCTGTCGACTCATGGCCGACTCTCAGGTAATTACTGTCACTGAACAAAATCACTCTCTTATTTCAGTTACTTTCTCTACAAGTTCGTCTCTTATAGCGCGATCACTACTACTCAGGGGCAAGTTCTCGTCTTTTAGTAAATTCGATCTTTCTAATTCA
The DNA here is from genome assembly GCA_964005845.1 of uncultured bacterium. Taxonomy (GTDB): domain Bacteria; phylum Latescibacterota; class UBA2968; order UBA8231; family UBA8231; genus CAXFTV01. Next base: position 7,225 of record CAXFTV010000344.1, on the reverse strand, counting down.
TCGATGCTCAAGTTGAATAGCGCCTCTGAACCATCTTTAAAACGAATATATTTATGGGTTGTATTTCTAATCGTATATTCGGGGTTTTCGGATGCATAACCCGCTTCAGAATAGATGTAATTCCGGACGACTATATTTTCATGCTCGAGTAATTCTTTAAAACTTTTGCTATCGTTAATCTCTGTGATTCCGGCGCCGGAAATATCGGCTATAGTAGCAAACAAATCAGTGCTATTGAGCAACGCGTCTTCCCCAGCATTAGCACGCCTTACATTTTTCCCCGAAACAATCATCGGCACGTTAATACCCCCGTTATATACCGTCCCTTTAACCCTGCGAATATTGTATTCCTGCGCCACTAGCTTCGGGCTGCCGTTATCGCCGATAAAAATAATCAGGGTATTGTCTCTGACCTCTTGCGGAAATGAGTTCAGCAAACGTCCTATTTCCGTATCCATAGCTTCGAGCATAGACATATAGTAGGGTGTTGGATTTGCCGCTATACTAGCCGTATCGGCAGGTAATTCACCCTGGTAGTGCAAGGCCTCTGGAGCTAAGTGAAAGGGGCTGTGAGGCGCATTGTAGGCCAGCCAGAGAAACCAGGGGGAGGTCTGACTGGCAACCCAATCTATAGCCAGGTCGGTAAATTTTGTCGTCGTATATGTAGTCGATGTGGTCCTTTCCCCGGATTCCCAAAAATCCCACTCCCAATAGGATCGCACGCTACCAGTTAACAAGCCGGCATAATAAGCGATCCCAAACACCGTCGGATAGGTTTTTCTCGATAGATGCCATTTTCCTATCAGGGCATGGCTGTAGCCCGTAGCGCGATTGGTCAATAATTGCTGAATAGAAACTTCAGAAGAATCCAGGATATCGCCGACCTTTAAAACATTGGTTCTAAAACCGTATTTACCTGTTAAGATACTAGCCCGGGTAGGGGTGCAGGTGGGATTTGCCCAGACATTATTAAAACGTATACCCGAGTCAATCATGGCTTGTAAATAAGGCATATTGGGCTTGACACTTCCCATCTCGTAACCAGGCGTGGCATCCAAACCCATATCATCTGCTATGACAAGCAAAATATTAGGTTTGCTGCTCACATCGGCAGTAGGAAGGCGCGAGACCCCGAAGTCGAGTTTACTCCCCTCTGGAATTTGCACCCCTGTCACTTGAAAGTTTTCGATGTCCGTCCCCGTGATGCGGACGGTATAGCGCTCCGGTGCCTTCCGAACCGGGGCAAGGGACTTGTGGGATCTATTGCCACCGGGTGGCATGGACCCGATCCTCGCACCATCTGAGAGCGTCATTTTAGCCGCTCTTGCATATTTCGCTGTGCGCAGGCGATAGAGATAGACGCCGGCGGCTACACCCGCCCCCGAGGCATTGCGGCCATCCCATTCTACCGAGTGTATGCCCGCCTCCTGATAGCGATCTACCAGGGTGCGGATCTCGTGCCCGAGGACATTGTAGACCGCCAGTTCAACATAGCCTGCTTCGGCGAGTTTGTACTGAATCACCGTATGCGGATTGAATGGATTCGGATAGTTCTGCAAAAGTTGTACAGCCCCGGGTATAGCGGCTTCCTGGATCTCGCCCACTGCCGTAATCGGATTGGGGTCTAAAAGAATTTCGTAAGCGCCATCCGCAGCCGTCCGAGCAGCGAAGGTCTGCAGGGAATCGGGCTCGTAAATAAAGCTGATATGGGCTCCGGCGACGGGGGTTTTATCGGCATCGGCAACTATACCCGAGACCACTATCTCGGCTGCGCTTTGCCGGATGCAGCACGCGAGAACCAACACTGAAAAAATCGCTATGCATCTACGCATTTGAAAGATCTTTTGCCGCGAGGGTTGAAGATTCCGGCTGCAAGAGCGAACTGCCGGATGGCAGCTATTGAAAATATAGCCCCCTTGTAAATGCAGCACATAAATTGGCTCATCCCCTTATATCTGAAGGCCCCTTAAATCCGTTCTGGCAAGGGCCGCCAGGAAGGTCTCGCCGCAGTTGACCCCCTAGTTTTAAATAGCTATACTAGCCGAGAGCTTGAGCAACACGCTAGCTGCGGCGCGAAACTTGAATGCAGATTTTTCCAGCGAAGCGCTACAGCTTCGACGTCCACCAAGGTGGATAGGAGTTCCCATGACTATCAACAATATCGACCGCTTCAGAGCCAAAATCGCGCGCGGCGAACTCTGCGTCGGGACCTCGATAACCTTCACCGACCCCGCCATCAGCGAACTTGTCGGCGATGCCGGTTACGACTTCACCTGGATCGATATGGAGCATTGCCCCATCGATATCGCCACTGCCCTGGGCCATGTAATGGCGGTGCGCGGTACCGGCGCCGCACCCTTCGTCCGCGTGCCCGCCGGCGATCCCATTGTCATCAAACCCATCCTCGAGCTGCACCCTGCGGCCATTATCGCACCGCAGGTACAGACCCGCGCCGATGTCGAACAAATAGTCGCCGCCTGCAAATATCCTCCCCTGGGCATCCGCGGTTTCGGCCCGCGCCGGGGCCGCCAGTTCGGCGGCCAGCCCTATCCGGAATACCTGGTCGACGCCGACGAACAGATCATGGTCATCGTGCAGATCGAGCACATCGACGCGGTCAACGCCCTTGACGAAATACTCGCCCTAGATGGTCTCGATGGGCTATGCGTCGGCTTCAACGACCTCGCCGGCTCGATGGGCCTTTCCGGCAAGGTCAGCGACCCCGAAGTAATCGCCGTCACCGAAGAGGTCATCCGCAAAACCCGTCGGACCGACAAGACGATCGGCATCTCTATGGGCTACGACCGCGAAGCGGTGACTCACTGGCTCGGCCTCGGGCTGCAGTGGATTTCTCTCGGCGGCGACTTCAACCTGCTCTACGCCAAGGTTAAAGATACGCTCGACGAAGTGCGCTCGATTTAAGAAGCCGCCTTAAAATTCGCTCTGCGGCCCGAGCGCAATGGGCGTAGGCAAGGCGCCCGATGGAGCCGCGCGAAGCCCAGATTGGAGTTTGGAGACGGCTTCTAAAAAGGCAACGACGTCGAAAAGTCCCGCCCCTCCCAAACCACGAACCCTTTCACTTTTCCTGGCGGCGGCTCAATCTGCCTCGGGCATAAAGAATCCGTCGGTGAGAATCTGCCCGCAATAGTCGTCGGTATCCGTGGATATATACTTCCGGTGCTGGGGAAGAATATGATCCGCGTAGGTCATGGGCGCGTCTGCCGTCGGCTCGAAGGTGAGCGTGAAGGGAATCTCCGCCGGGAGCAGATAGGCGTCTCGATCTAAAGGGTTGCTGCCAATCGCCGCTTCCAGGGCATTCACCGTGTCGTGGAAACCCAGAGTAATCATGCCAACCCTATTGCCGCCACCAAATCGACACGCGGCATCCATCAGCGGCGCGGCACAGGCCGCGGTGCCGCCATAGGCCGGAACTTCGACGACGGGGAGCTCGATGATTCTGGGCATCGGGGCCGCGGGCTGGTCGCTGGGATCGGCGCTGATATAGGGCATGCGCTCGTATTCCCACCAGGGGAAGGTTTTGTAGATGGGCGTGCGCGCCAACCACTCGGTGGGCATCACATTCGGGCAGCTCGGATAGTATTCCGGCCGCTCCCAATGGGATGAGCGTTCGCGGTATCTCTCCACGTCGCAGCCGTCGAAGTAACAGATGTGATCGAGGATTTTCTGGGTTGATTCATCCATTTTCCACACGCTGATCACGCCGGGATGCTGGTTGTGATCCACCCCCTGAAATTCCAGGTTGCCATCGTTGCCCCGGGTTCCGTAGAACTCCACGTAGTATTCCCCCACGACCTCGCCTTTTTCGATCACGGCGGGAAAGCGCCATATTTCGCCATCGGGGTACCGGGCCCGGAGGTAGCACGGGGTATCCGCGGTGCCACAGCTGGCCTCGGCTGTTGCGTCGGCGAGGATATCGGTCACATCTGTGGCGTCGTAGGGATTCTCAGTCAGTGCAATTTCTGCGAGGATGGTGTGCCAGGCGTCGCTGGTCTGGGGGGGGATATCGTGTGCGTAATGGTTCCCCATAATTCCAAAAACCCCACCCGTTCCCGGGAATTGAGATTGGTAGTAGAGATCGTTCATGCCGAAGAAGCCGTGCCCGGTTTCGTGAAGCCACTTATAGCTGCTGTAGTAATAGTCCTGATGGCTCAGAAAGGCCCTGATGTCGGTGTTGCTTCCCGATGGTGTTGAGGAAGATCCAAACGTAAAGTTTCCGGGGTTTCCGTAGATCTGCATCATGTAGACGTTGAAGTGCTCATAATATCCGTTCTCGACCCGACTGGCCACGAAGTCGCGGTCGGGATAAGGGGCGAGGACATTCAGATCCCCCTCTGGAGTCTCGAGCAGTGCGTAGCGGTCGAAATCGATGAACGCCGACAACTCGGCAAGTATCGCTTCGCTCTCCGAGTTGCGAAAATCCCGATTAGTGGTTTGGCCTTCACCATTAATCCCCGTGCGCCTGAGGTGCACCGTCCCCAGGATCTGTCCTTCTTTGCTGCGGAGTTTCGAGAGTACCAGGCGGCCCTGGCTCATATGGCTCCAGTAGCCACTAATCTGGTTATTTTCAGGACCGAACACGATCTCGTCTACGTGCTCGGGGGTATAACACTGCCCAGCGAATTGCGAGGGTGCGGGGCTGGCAAGGCAACCAGGTGGTTTGGGCGCGTCTGGAGACCCGCTGCAATGGCAAACCGTATCGTCGTATTCGAGCAGAACGGGCAGGGCAAAGCGGGTGAGCTCTGCGGTTGTAAAGGTCCAGCTGTAGGTGCCGCTGTCCAGCAGCCCAAAGCTATCCAGAGCCTGGGAAAAGTTGACCGGCACGCCGCCCACATCGAGTACGGCCTCCGCGTCTATGGTGACCTGGTAGGTATGGTTACCATAGAGTACTTTGGTGGGCACAAAACTCACCAGTAATTCCCGCTCCTCTGCGAGCGGGAAAAGCTTCGTTTCGCCCGCTACCCTGGCGCCGTTCATATCGGTCAGGGTGAGCACCTCAGCAATATTGCTGAGGTGCGCTTCAGACGGGGACAGGGAGGGGTCGTTCAACCTGATCCGGATGCCGATTTCTGGATCCCAGGGCACACTCAGGGCCTCATCTGCTGGAGCATAGGTGAAGCTGCAGTCTGTTGATGCGTCCGAATCGCAGACGCCGCACATATCTGTGCTCGAAGAGCCATGGCAGACCCCGGCACAGTCTTTGTCGCTATTCGCCACATGCCCGGTCGTGCCGCCGGAACAAACACCACATTCATCGACCAGAGCGGAACCCTTGTCCACACCTTCGCAATCTTCGCCGCTATCGCCTCCATTGTCGGGTATCCCATTGCACTCATCCAGCAGCGCATCTCCGTTGGGTACCCCCTTGCAATCATCGCAATCGTCACCGCTGTTGTCGGCGGCCACACAGCCGCAATCGCTCATCCAGTAGGTCCCGCCCCACTCACCGCTGCAATCTCTCACGCAATCATTGAATGGATCATTATCGCAGACTCCACAATTGTCTGCCAGGGCATCGCCACCCCACACGCCATTACAGTCCAGGACCCGCTCCTCGCCAAAATTCAAGACCCCGGCAGAACTCATATTTATCCAGTAACCCCGCCCTGGCTCCAACATACTTGCAGTGCGATAGCCAGAGTCAAAACTGAATACAGATATCAGCTTAGCACCCGTTGCCGCACCTAAATCGGCCACGCTGGTCGCCATACTGCAAGGACCGATCATACTCCATCCGGCTGGGGAATTTACCGCGCAGGAAGATAAGGGCACGCCGCTGACGACCACAGTCGCAGGCGCTGGCATATTGATCCAGTATCCTTTACCCGCTTCCAGTGACGCCGCCGCCTGGTAGCCTGAACTCGCTGCGAACTCAAACAGGGAGGTGGCACTAGGGAAAAGGGCCCCGAGCGAAGAATCTTCCACCTCGCACGCCAAAGAAAGCATGCTCCACCCAGCAGGAAGCTCGTATGTCTGCTCGCATCGGGAGAACTCTGCACGTGGGCTTCTCACAGTGGCTTCTTCCGTGCTTCCCATGGTTGTAATTAGTAAGGGAAGCAGGTTGACAATCCACCAAATCCTAATGACCTCAGCGATTTCAATCCTCCTCAGAGTTGCCTCCTCGCTCCACCCAGAACGGAATCAGGTACATCACCCCTGCCTATGTGTAAAAAATAATCAACGGCAGATTTCACCCCCCGATATCTGCAAGGTGAGGACGGGCTAGCCGGTTGTGAAAGGGGATCGCTTTTGCCACTCAAAATTTACAGGGCACACCCTCTACTGGGGAAAGGCCCTGTAAATTTTTTGCCGCATCCTTGCCAAAGCCCTGGCGAATCGAGAAATAGCGCGCAACAAGGTACGCCCCTTGCAATCTAACTCCCGGGCCTATTACACGGCACTAATGCTCTCGGCCACCGCCGCTTCTTGCGCATCGCGAGGGCGCAGAATTCGATTGGGACCGGCAAAGCGTTTGGGTCTTTCACTCAAAAGAGTCATGAAATGTGCAAACCCCTCCTGCTCGACCCCCTTGCCGTAAGTATTCTCCCGCACCTTATAACGCAGCAGCATGATCACATCGTTTTCCTGGTCTGTAAGCGCATCGTCAAGGAATCCGAATTTCTTCCTTTCATTTGGGATATAAGTCGATTTCAGGTACTGAATCCCCTCTTCTTTCGCTTCTTCGCTCTTGAATCGGTAGACGAATATTTGTACAAACATGAGCTTCTCCTCTATTTGCTGCGACCCTTTACCACAGGTGCAAATACTGGCCGCTTTGGGCCTCTTTATCAGAGCGCACGGTAGGTATTTTCAAGCATGTGAATGTTCTCTTCCGCCGCGTTCACACCATAGCGAAAAAGCCCTTTGCTGAGGGCATCGCTCAGAATGCTATCCTCGCTTTGGGCAGCGTCCATCGCGTCGTCCTCGTACGTGAAAATGGCCACAAATCCAGTATCCCCGAGGTTCAAGAGGGTCGCGTCGCCAAAACCCTCCAGTTTGCGCAAGACAGGTACGACATCCCGGTTCATAACTTTAACAGCCGTCTCTCTTTCCTCCATATTGGAAAAATTGGCCCTTAACGTTTTTGCAAGCATTTTAAAGTCTCCTTGGTATTGCTGATATTGACATCATTAGAATGGACCACCGTGGTAGGTCAACTACCCCTTGGGCTCATTTCCCCTGGCGCTTTTATTTCCCGCCAGAAAAC
>CAXFTV010000343.1:0-4985 GCA_964005845.1 uncultured bacterium | reverse complement strand
GTCAGCAGGTCGGCCCCATCGTCGAAATGAGCGACCAGGAGTGGGACCGGGTGCTGAGCGTCACCCTGACGGGGGCGTTTTACTGCTGCCGCGCCGCCGGCGGCGTCATGGAGGATCGGGAATCCGGCTGCATCGTCAATATCTCCTCCATCAACGGCCAGAGCCCGGCCGCCCTGGTGGCTGCCTACAACGTCGCCAAAGCCGGCATTATCAGCCTGACCGAAACGCTGGCCCTGGAGCTGGCCGCCTATGGCGTGCGCGTCAATGCAGTATGCCCGGGGCCGGTCTATACCGACTTCAACAAATCGAATATGGCACAGCGCTGCCAGACCCTAAACATCACCGAGGAGGAGATGATCGAGCGCATCCGCAATGCCATTCCCCTGGGGCGCTGGGGCGAACCTTTCGACATCGCCCGCGGGGTCGCCTTCCTGTGCAGTCCGGCCGCCGCCTGGATCACCGGCGAAGTGCTCCGCGTCAGCGGCGGCCTGGTCGGCGTCCAGGCCACGCCGCCCAAAAGGGCCAAAAGTTGAAGCGGCCATGACCTCCACGCGCTGTATCGGCATCTGCGGCCTGGGCCAGATGGGCGCCGCCGCCGCGGTTTCTTTTAAACGCGCCGGCTACCAGGTCCTGGCCTGGAACCACCGCCCCGAACGCCTGCGCTCGCTGGCAGCCACCGCCGCGACTCTGGAAAACTGGATGGATCGGCACGTGGGCCCTGCCCCCGACCCGGGCGGCACCCTGCAGGCACACGACGAGTTGGAGCACATAGACGCAAAGGCGGATGTGGTGCTGGATTGCATTGCCGAAGATATGGATCTGAAAGTCGATCTATTCGACCGCCTGGCCACTGCCCGGACGCGCGCGGCCCTCTTCCTCACCAGCACCAGCGGTCTGAGCATCACCGAGATGGGACGCCGCAGCGGCTGCGCCCACTTGCTCGTCGGCACCCACTTCTGGAACCCCCCTCATCTGATGCCCCTGGTCGAAGTAGTGCGCGCTCAGGATACCCCCGATGCCCGCATCGACCAGACCTGCGAGCTGGTGGAGTCCATCGGCAAGATTGCGGTGCGCGTCGAACGCGACGTACCTGGTTTTATCGGCAACCGGCTACTCCACGCTCTGTGGCGCGAGGCCATCTGCCTGGTCGAGCGCGGGATCGCCAGCGCCGCCGACATCGATCAGGTGGCCCGCCTGACCTTTGGACTGAGAATGCCGGCGGTTGGCCCCCTGGAGAACATGGACCTGGTCGGTCTCGACCTCATCGAGAAAATCCACCGCTATCTGCTGCGGGACCTGGCCGCCAACCACGCTCCTGCAGCCCACCTGTCGAGCCGTGTTGAAGAGGGCAACCTGGGCATCAAAAGCGGCCTCGGTTTCTACGACTGGGGCAGGCGCAGCAGCGATGCCCTGATGCAGAAGCGGGATACCCAGATCGTCCACCAGCTCGATTTCCTCAAACGCCTCGAAGGCGATTCCTGAGGCACGCTATTAATCGCCCTCAAAAACACCGCAGATCAGCATAGAAGAGCCGAAATAGGGATTGGCAATCTCGCCTTTTTTTTGAATCCAGCGCGCCCCCTGGTCATCGTCGGCCATGGGGCAAAAAGCCACGCCATAGCCCGGCGGAATCTCGCCGCTGGCAACGCGCTCCGAAAGCCCTTTAAAAGCAGTGCGCAGGGCGGCGATGTCGGCGGCCTCAGCGGCCTCTTTTGCCGGTGCCAGCCATGCTCCTTCGAGATTATTACCCAAACCCTGCAGCGCTTTTTTAGCGGCTGCGAAATCGTCGTTCGCCAGGGCCTCCTGTACTTTGATATAGTACTGCAAGTGGACCGGGATCTCCGCATTGGCTGCGCTCTCATCGCCCCCGCAGCCAACCAGGATGGCAGCGCTAAGCGTTAAGACGGGCAGGGCCATCTTGTGAAAAAAGTGAAAAAATACCATGGCAGAATCGTTTTCAGGTTCGTTGTCAAGAACAATCAAAAGCTGCCAGACCTCTATGAGCTGATCCGGCAGCCTTTGATGATCGTCTCGCTCTATTAAACTTCTTTTCTCCTGTTTTTAATAATATATCAGAACTGGAATACGGACAACTGGGCATTGGAGAAACTAAATCTGCTAAACTCCACGATTTTTCTTGACCTATTCCGCAACGCAGTTTACACTACGGGGTTATGCGTCCGCGACAAATAATACACAACCGCCCATTCACTCGTAAGGGCCACCTGAAGGACCGCATTCGGGAGCAGAATGCCTCTTCTCGATAAAAGCAAAAATTCGCCCAACCCCTTTCTCGGGCAGGCCCTGGATCGCCTGGATGAAAGTCGTGGGCAAGGCGGGCATACCGCTCTGCTGGCGGCCCTGGCGCAGGCTCTGAAAAGCTGTGAAAAAGCCGGGAAGATAGAACCGGCCTTCGTCCAATTGCTGCCCGAAATCTTGCGCATCTCGGACAGCCAGTTTGGTTTCCTGGCCGAGGTCTGCTATAGCGCCGCGGGCATTCCCTACCTTGAATCACACGCCGTAATCGATGTCTACAAAGCGAATTTCGGTCCCCACGACATCGTCAGCGGTCTGCAGTTCCACAATCTCGAAACCCTGAACGGGGCGATTTTGACCAGCCGGCAAGCGGTCGTGGCCAACGATCCTTCCACCGACCCGCGCAGCGGCGGCCTGCCCTTTGGCCACGCGCGCCTGGATGCCTACCTGGGCCTGCCCTTTCTGCTGGAAGGCGAACTGGTCGGCGCCCTTGCACTGGCCAACCGACCGACGGGCTACTCCGCCACTCAGGTGCAATTGCTCGCCCCCTTGTGCGAAATCGGCGCTTTGCTGATCGCCTTCTGCCGCAGCCAGTAATTTTTTGCGCTCATCTTATCCCGCCGGGCCCAAGGAGCAGTCGCTCTCCTGCGTCTATTCCCCCCATCCTGCGGCGCCCCCGGGCGCAATCCCCATCACCTTCTTGCGCTCCGGGGCCTCACCTATCCACATGTGTTGCTAGCGTGACAGCACTGTAGACGGGCAGTGACGTTCCAACCCCCATCCGCATCCACTTCGGAGTAGCGACCTCTATAGGTACGAATATTGCCCTACCTCGAGAGTCTTTTATCCCTCTTTACAGGAAGGACCTGCGCCAATGATCGCTCAACTGAGAAATATAGACGTAGATGTCGATGCCGATGCCGATGCGGACCTGACCTTTCCCATAGCTCCGGAAATGGAACTGAAGGCGTTTCAGAATGCCGCGGCCGTGGGCGCTCTCATGGAACTGAATCGACCGCAGATAGACGAAATAAGCATCGCCCTCATCGAGGCCTGCCTGAACATCTCGGCGCCCGGCCGCGGTGGAAAAAACCTGGTGCACATCCACTTCGGCATCAAACCAGAAGAATTGAAAATCCAGGTCAGCGATCCGCAGCAAAGCCATTTTAAACCGCGTGGCCAGGAACTGAACATGCTGCGGGAATTCATGGATGAAGTAAAAATCGACAGCGGCGTGAAGGGCGCTACTATCACCATGGTGAAACGCCTCTCGGGCACAAATTTCATCCCACCTGGTTGAGCAATTGTGCCTGCGCTGTCAGCACTTCCTCGGTCGCCAGCGGCCCAGCAGTGCTGGCGACACTGCACTTCATGCCGATAAAAACCGGCTCCGGACTTGCCTGCAGCAGTTCGGCACACGCCTTAAAATCTGCTGCCGTGAAACCGCTCTCGGGATCCAGGTGCGAATTGTGCGAGTCCATAAAGCCTTCCGGCGAGGCTCCGGCTCCCGACAAAATCACGCCGCCCAGCGGCACCTCTGACGCCAGAATTTGCCCGATCGCCTGCAGGGGTTCATCGCCATTGATCAACAGGCGCCCCCAGTTGGTGACCAGGGATACTGCTCTGCCCGGATCGCGATTTACCGCCGCCACCGCCGCGATCAACTCGGGCAGAGTCAGAGAAGATTTTTTGGCAGCTGGAAAGGCAATGGGGTGATCGGCGGGACGGCTGTCGGCCACCTCCACGACAAGATCGGAATCCGGCAACAGCGCACTCATGGCCTGCCGCAATTCGCCCAGACTGCGATGCAGCGCAACGGCATGGGCAATCCCTCCCCCCGTTCCCTGGCCGGTGTGTACTTCGACGCAGCGAATGCCTACTCCCCGACGCGACAAAGCGTGGCACTGCTGCAAAATGGACTGCGCATCCAGCAGCGCATTCCGGCGCGAGATTTCATCCACCGAAGAAAGTCCATAGGCCGGATTCTGCTGCCCATTGGTGGCCCACTGCGCCACCATCGTGACCACCAGTGAGGCGGAAACCTGAGCGAAAACTTCGACCAGTTCCGGCGCCATCGGCACTCCGGCCAGCAGCGGGATTTCAAAGGTGTTTATTTCCCACTCGCGCGCTGCTTTGCCGTACCAATCGGCCTGCTCGGCAACGCTCAGGGTGGCAACCGCGGCATAGGCGCCCAGTACTTTATCATCGATCATGGCGTGACCTTTCGCTATAAATTGGATTGAATGCGTCGTTGCAGAGTATTAAAATACGCAACCTCCTTTTGCGTCACCAGTAATTATCGTTTCTTTTCGACAACCGGGGGGCCAAACGAGCATTGGGCCGCCCTTCACAGGCCTATCTTTTCGCTGAAATATTTTTTCGACAGGAGATAATTCGAATGGGAAAAAAATACCGCGCCGCCGTCATCGGCTCCACCGGCAAAGGAGGTTACGGACATGGTCTGGACCTGGTCTGCACAACCATAGAAAACATCGATATCGCCGCGGTGGCCGATGCCGACCCCGAGGGCTTGCGGGCGGCGGGAGAGCGTCTGGAGGTGGAGGCGCTCTATCCCGACTATCGCGATATGCTGGAGCGGGAAAAACCCGACCTCGTTTGCATCGGCCCGGGCTGGGTGGCAGAGCGCGCAGCCATGGTGCCGGCGGCGGCCCGGGCCGGATCGTAGTGCTCACCGAGGAAGCGGCGGCCCCGGAACACCGCCCCCGGCG
>CAXFTV010000342.1:0-5573 GCA_964005845.1 uncultured bacterium | reverse complement strand
GCCCCGTCGCTGCAGTTTAGACCCAGATCGGCGTGCCGACCGACGGATTTTTCCCGCCGCAAAGAAATGCTGGAGCGCAGCAGTTTTTCCAGCCTGTTCAGGCGCATCATGGCGGATCTCCTGGTCGCTTCCAGGCCGAAAAGTCTGATTGCTGAGAGCCATGGTATCGCCGAATTCTTTGCGGCGGCAGGCCCGAGGTCCATCCATATACAGGCTCCTTAGCGCAACAGGGTCATTTTCTGGCTCAGTCTGGTTACTTTCCCTGCCGCCCCTGTAATTTCCAGCCGGGAGAAGTAGACGCCGCTGGCCGCGGGGCGACCGTTGTTATCCAGTCCGTTCCAGTGGACTGAGTAAGCGCCCGCTTGTTTGAAGGCGGATTCGAGCAGGACCACGAGGCGGCCCTGGATATCGTAGACTTTGAGACAGGTATTGCCCTCATGCGCTAGAGTATAGCGAATTGTAGTCTCGGGGTTGAAGGGGTTGGGATAGTTCGGCAGCAGTCTGTAGGCGAGGGGACGGGTATCGCCTTTGCCCTCCCCTTCGACGCTGGTGGGCAGGGGGGCGCGTTCTCCCATGGCAAACCAGCTCGGCCGCTGCCCTTCTCGCAGGTAGTCCTGAGAGGGGCCGCTGGCCTGTATTTTGTTGTCTGCAAGAGGGATTTGCCGCAAAGTAGCCACCTCGCCGTCCATGCGCTGGAAGACCAGATGGCTATCGTCCGGGGAGTAGCGCGGGTAGCCGAATAGCGATGAGCCATTGCTCTCGATGAGACTGGCGGCGCCGCTGAAGAGGTCGACGGCCCAGATTTCATCGAGTTCTTGCTCGAGGTCGATCAGGTCGAAGACGATGAAATTGTCGCTGGTCTGGGCAAAGGAGGGATTGCCCATGCTGATGTTCTGGGGTTGGGGAGGGAAGAGGGGAAAGATGATTTCGTTGTCCACGTCGAGGATGTTTACATCCCAATAGGCCAGGGCCACAGCATCTTCAGCAGAGGTGCTGTTGTAGGCATCGTAGACCACGAACTGGCTGCTCAGGTCCCAGTCCAGCGCATCGGCGAAGCGGGTCACGCTGGTTACCACTCCTTCCTGGGTGGTTGGATTGTAGAGGTTGACCACTTTGCTGGCCGCAGGTTCGATCAGGTCGATGATGAAAAGCTGGTCGTCGAAAAAGTCGGTGGTAGCTGCGAGGCGGCGCTTGTCCGGCGATAGCGCCACCGAGCGCCAGACGCAATCGTTGCTGATGGTGCGTTCGTTGGTGCCGTTGGAATTGATGACGCGGACGCAGTTCTGGTCGTCGACAAAGATAATCAGGGTGCCGTCGTCCGAAATGCTGATGGGATTGCCGGTCCGGGTGTAGACCTGGGTGGGAGTCAGCTGCTTGATATCGGCGTCGGTGCGGACTTCGGGACGCACCAGAAAGAGGCTGTTGTCGGCCTCGGTGGCATTGACCACGGCGATCCACTGCTCGCCGTCGACGGGCAGCAAATCGGGCGGTGCTTCCAGACCGGTCGCGCCGATGATGCCAACCGCCTCAAAAGCGGTTCTAACTGCGTCCACTTCGGAAGAGCCGGTGCCGAAAAGGTCGCCGGCAGCGCGCTCGGCCGCCAGGCGCATATCGACGAAATTGGCGCGGCTGTTGAGATAGCGGGCCGCCATGATGCGGTAGTAGATCTGTTCGGTTTTTTCTCGCCCGATGGCCTCGGCCAGGAGAAAGCAGGCGCGGTTGGGGATACCGCTGTTGGTGTGCACGCCGCCGTTGTCCTCGGTGATGTCGAGTTCGCGGAATTCATCCATGTGAGCGGGTTGCCAGTAAAAATTGTCGGGGGTCCCGCCGTTGTGGGGAGCGGCTAGGTCGCGCAGGGCCCCGGAGGGGAAGACCGAGGTGTTGACGACGTCCTCGCCGATGAGCCAGTCGTCGCGATCGACCATGGCGGCGAAGACATCGGCCAGCGATTCGTTAAGGGCCCCGGACTCGAAGCGGTACTCCAGGTTGACGGTGCGTTCGATGATGCCGTGGGTCATTTCGTGGGCGGCTACATCCAGGGATTTGGCCAGCGGATCGAGAATTGAATTGCCATCGCCATAGGCAATGACGGCACCGTTCCAAAAGGCATTGCCCATGGGCTCGCCTTCGTAGGTGACGTGGACCACGGAAATCATGCTGCCGCCGCGATCGTCGAGGCCGCGGCGGTCGTGGACTTCGGAAAAGTAGTCAAAAATTTTGCCTGTATTGCTATGGGCCGAGACGGCGATCGGATCCTCCCAGCTGTCGTCGGCGGAGCTGGCGTAAAAGAGATGCGTGTCCCGCTGCAGGTCTTCAGCGCCAGCATCCAGGGTAATGAGCGCACCCTGGGGATTGCCCAGCAGATCGGGCTGGACGCTGGAGAAAATAGATCGCGAGGCATCGAGCATTAAGAAGAGTCCGTCGGCCTCGTAGACGTTGAGGGTCTGGCTGTTGCCCATCAGGTCCAGGCCGCTGGCGATGGTCGGTCCCTCGCTGGCAGTGGCGTTGTAGTGCTCCAGGATACGGCCGCTGTGGGCGTCGATAAAGTAGTACCAGCGGTCGCGCAAATTGGGCCGTATTGTCACGTGCCAGACCAGATGGTGCCGGCGCGTTTTTTCGTCGACCCAGATGTAGCGTTTGGCAGCAGGCCCCGGGTAGTGCAGCAGTTTTTTGAGACGCGTCCCCAGGGTGCGGATGGGGGTCGTGAGTTCCAGGTGATTACTGGCCACGCGGATGGCATCGCCGGGTTGGAGGATCGGCGCTGCGGGGTTGAACGAGCGCGGGGTGGGGCCGTAGCGCGCGTTCAGGGCGTAGAGCGTGCCCCCGGGTTGCAAATGGACAACCAGTTGGTGGCCCCAGATGGGAATACCTCGGTGCTGCTGCTGGAATTTGATGTGGTGCTTGCCAGCGGCATCGCTGGTGGCTTCCAGAACGCTGAGTTCGGCGCCGGGATCGCGCAGATGAAAGAGATCGCGGTGAGCCCTTATGAAATCCAGGGCGCGCTCGGCGGGCGCGCCGGCGCCGGAGAGTTTGGCACTGGGCACCGGCGCCGGGTTGTCGATGAAAGTGGGGGTGCCGTTGTCCGTGTTCCAGTGCATGTGCCAGGCGGCCCGCGGCGGCGGGGCCGCCTTGGCGCTCCCCAGGTGGCGGGGATTTTGCTGCCGGCGGGCCAGCAGCTGGCGCAGGGGCGGGGGGGATGCCGTTGCTTTTTGGGGCGCGGGGCCGCTGTCGACCCAGCTGCGCAGTTGCGTCCCCATTTCGACCAGATCCCGCTGCTCGATGCCGGATGCCCCTGCCCGCCGACTGCTTTTTTGGCGCCATTCCCGGGAGGGGTCGCCGTTCTGGGCGTAGGCCAGCGGTTGCCAGAGGGTAGAGAGCAGGAAAGGGATGGCCACAAAAACGCCGGCCGAAAGTAGGTGAGAGCAGACTCTGTTTTTCATAGGGCACTTTCTGTTGCAGTCAGGATGTCGGGGTGATGGATGGAGAAATCTTCAATATTGTACTCTGTTTTGCCGCCGAGGGCCAGTTGACTCAGAATTTTCCCCAGCAGCGGGGTGTACTTGAAGGCCTGGCCAGTGCCGCTGGTGAAGAGTGCGATGTTGTCATGGCCGGGAATCAGATCCAGGACGAAGTTGTGGTCCGGGGTCATGGGGTAGATACAGGCCTGGGGATCAAGGGGTTCGGGTTTGACGTGGGCGTCCATTACCTGCAGACAGCTCTTGAGATTGCCCTCCCGCGTCATCAGGTTGCCGGCGATGCCGTAGAACTGGGCGCCGGTGCAGGTGAGCAGGGTTGCTTCCGCTTCGCGCTCCAGTTCGCGCCAGAGCGCATAGGCGGACTGGGCCAGAAGACTGAGCCGGACGTCGGCGTAGATAATGCGGAAAAACCGGGAATCGCCCTTGGAACTGGCGCGTTCGTTGAAAAACTCGAACTGTTCCAGGAGCAGCACCTTTTTGCCGGCTCGGGCCCACAACGATCACATCGTAGGTGCTCAGAACCATGCGGAGAGCTCCTCGTGGGCGGCGGGTGATGCGTTTGGGGTGCTGGTAATATTTCTTAGAAGCCATCTTAAAACTCGCTCTGCGGCCGCGCGCAGCCCAGATTGGAGTTTTGAGACGGCTTCTAAGGGAGTAAAGATATAGGGAGAGAAGGGGCCGGAAGCAAGCCGCCTGCCCGGTGCTGCGGAGGGCGGATTTTTCTCCACTGCCCCAATGGCGCCTCAAGGGATTATCGATGCTGGTTGGAAATCGCTGCCGAGCAATGGATAGCAGCGCAAAATTTAGGTCCTGGAACACCAGGGGAAGCCGGATTCTCTGAAGCGCATTCCAGGAGCGCGCAAAATCTGCTTTGCAAAAACTTATTTCAAATTGTATACTAAGCCCGCGAACCCTTATTCCCCAACTACAAACAGAGGTAAACCACATGACCCAGGCGTGGACAAAAAGCGAAAACGAGGTCCTGGCGACGCTGCAGGACGTAGTCGCCATCGACAGTGTGAATCCCTCTCTGCCCGGTGGCTCGAAGGGCGAGAGCGGCATGGTGGAGTACCTGACAGATTTTTTCGCGCCGTTGGATATACCCTGTGAAGCGCACGAGGTGTTGCCCGGGCGACACAATTTCATCGCTACGTTGGCAGGGGAAGACAGCAATAAAGTATTGCTCTTCGAGTGCCATATGGACACCGCTTCGGCCGCCGTTATGACCATCCCGCCCTTTGAACCACACATCCGCGAGGGCCTGCTCTACGGCCGTGGCTCATGCGATACCAAGGCGGGCGGCGTGGCCATGATCCACGCCATGAAGCAATTGAAGGAGGCGGGGATAAAGCCGCCTCATACGATCCAGTACGCCGGTGCCGTGGACGAGGAGCACTTTTTTGCCGGTTCCCGCCATTTGGCGGCGAATCTGCAGGTCGACGCGGCGGTCATCGCCGAGCCCACCGACCTGGATGTCATCCGCGCTCACAAGGGGGTAGTGCGCTTTAATTTAGTTGTACAGGGCAAAGCAGCCCACAGTTCAAAGCCCCACCTGGGGATTAATGCGATCGCCAAAATGGCGCGGCTAATCGTTCGCATCGAAGAAGAACTGGGGCCTGTTTACGCCGCCAGGAATCACCCCCTGCTCGGCAGTCCGACCTTCAGCATCGGCGTAATCGAGGGCGGTATGCAGGTTAATTTTGTCCCCGACCAGTGCCGGATTGCGGTCGACTGCCGCACCATTCCGGGGGATAGCACCGAGGGCATTATCGGCGGTTTTCGGGAAATAGTAGCGCGCGCCCAGGC
Source organism: uncultured bacterium (assembly GCA_964005845.1). Taxonomy (GTDB): domain Bacteria; phylum Latescibacterota; class UBA2968; order UBA8231; family UBA8231; genus CAXFTV01. The sequence goes on along the minus strand of CAXFTV010000342.1, from coordinate 291 downwards.
CGAAGACGCCGAACTGGAGGCGAGTGTCGAGGCACCTTATTTCGTCTGCGCGCCGCTGGGCACTGAGGAACAAGCGGAACTGGTACAGGTAGCCTCGGGTGCCTGTGAGGCCGTATTGGGAGCAGCTAGAGTGGCCGGCGTGCCCTACGCCACGGACGGCAGTCCCTTTTCGGAGCTGGGGGTGCCGGCCGTGGTCTTGGGGCCGGGCAGCATCGACCAGGCGCATGGGGCGGTAGAGTGGGTTGAGTGCGAGCAGGTGATCAGGGCAGTCGATATTTATCGGCGGATCAT
>CAXFTV010000341.1:0-5055 GCA_964005845.1 uncultured bacterium | reverse complement strand
TGCACCCAAAGTGGGGCGCAATGCGCCCTGTCCATGCGGCAGTGGCAAAAAACACAAAAGATGCTGCGGCCGGACAGCATGAGAATTTATTTGTAAGGTAAATTCACTGAGATTGTGCTAAAATTTCCACCCGGACCATGAATATGCAGAAGTGATTACGAATGAATTACTGGCAATTCGCTTGTCTATTTCTCTACTGCACAATCGTACTGGCACTCGGCATCTATGGTTTTCACCGCTATCAGATGATGCGTCTGTTCTATAAACATCACCGCGATCCCATTGCCCCCAAAGCTTTTTTTGGCACCCTGCCATTCGTCACAATCCAGTTGCCCATTTACAACGAATTCAACGTCGTCGAACGACTGCTGGAAGCGGTGGCACGGATCGCCTACCCCCGCAACCGCCTGCAGATCCAGGTCCTGGACGATAGCCAGGATGAAACGCGGGAAAAAACCCGCCTCATCGTCGAGCGAATGGCGCAGGAAGGTCTCGACATCGAATATATAAACCGCACCTCCCGCGAGGGCTTTAAAGCCGGTGCACTGGCCGCCGGGCTGGAGTGCGCCCGCGGGGATTTCGTCCTCATTCTCGACGCGGATTTCGTACCCACACCTCAGATCCTGCAGCAGTCCATCCACTATTTCACCGATCCCGAAATCGGCATGGTGCAGATGCGCTGGGGTCATCTGAACCGCACCTACTCGCTGCTGACGCGGATCCAGTCCATCTTTCTGGACGGCCACTTCATAATCGAACACACGGCGCGCAACCGCTCCGGCCGCTTTTTCAACTTCAACGGCACCGCCGGTATCTGGCGCAAGCGCGCCATCGAGGATGCCGGCGGTTGGCAGCACGACACCTTGACCGAGGACCTGGATTTGAGCTACCGAGCCCAGTTGAGCGGCTGGAAATTCCTCTTTCTGCCCGAAGTTGAGGTTCCGGGAGAAATTCCGGTGGAAATGAATGCCTTTAAGCTACAGCAACATCGCTGGACCAAAGGCGCAGTGCAAACCAGCAAGAAGATCTTGCCGCAGGTCTGGCGCAGCACCCTGCCGCTGCCAGTTAAAATCGAAGCCACCTTCCATCTCACGGCCCACATTTGCTACTTCCTGATGCTATTGATGGCCATCCTGACCCTGCCGGTACTCAGCATTCGCTCCCTGCTGGGCTGGGAGAAGTGGCTTATCGTCGATCTGCCGCTGTTCTCGCTGGCGACCATGGCCATCTCCGTTTTTTATATAACTTCTCAGCGCGCCCTCTATCCCAATTGGAAAAAACAGATCAAATATCTCCCCATGCTCATGGCTCTGGGCATGGGCATGGGCATCAACAATACCCGGGCCGTTGTCGAGGGCCTGGTCGGCCACAAAAGCGCCTTTCTCCGCACCCCCAAATACGGGATAACCGCCCGCCGGGATAGTTCCCGATGGGGCAAATACACCGGCATGAGAAATTTCCTGGCCGTCTTCGAACTTTCAATGGCCGCGTACCTCGTCTTCGCAATCTTCAAGGCCTGGTCGATTGGCCTCTATCTGGGACTCCCCTTCCTCTTGCTCTTTCAGGTTGGCTTTCTCTACTCCGGCTCGATATCGGCCCTGCAACCCTGGATTCATCTGATCCGCGCCCGCCAACTGGCCTGGCACCTGGCCTACTGAGGCGTCCAGAACGCAACAGTCCCCGATCCCGGGAAGGGATCGGGGACTGCACTTAAAACACCGCCGCCGAGATACTTGCTCAGCTATTCATCACCCCATGGCAACGCGTATTCTCCCGATTTGTAATCGAGCCCCTTGCGGTCCAGCAGTACCTCGAGGGAAGGATAGACCCGATCCCTGATATCCCGCCGCAGATTGCGCAACCCGATGGCCACTGAGTGGCCCTGGCGATCCAGATCTCCGGTAAGATCGCGGGCCAGTTTGCGGGCCTGGTCAAAGGAGCGACTGTAAAGCTTGTGGGTATTCCTCAGGTCGCTCTTTTCGATGTCGGCAATGGCTTTCACCTTCGCATCGTATTCGTCTATCAACTGACGGGCGGCCTCCACGCCGCTTTCGGTCTTTTTAAAAGTGGGGTCGTCAAACTGAACGATGTAGTTCTCGATCGCCTGATTGTAGTGATTGAACCCCTTGATGGTCTTAACATACCCCGTGAGTTCTGCCACTTCATCTTCGCCACTGCAGCCGATGAGACCCAGAAAAAGTGCACAAACGACGAGTTTGCGTGCCATGATCAACCTCCCAGGTTGAGGTTTTTATATTGAGTTTGACATTAGCTTCGAGCCAAAGACACCAAAAAACAGCACAAACATACATCGTAAATTAGAGAAAATCAAGCAATACATGTCAACAGACGTGGATTTCCCCGTCGGATGTTGTATATTATTCCTCAATATCAGGTGGTGAACTCAAGACATTCTCACAGGCCTAACGCACTTTATGATAGCCCGCGAACGGATAAGAGCTCAGCTGGATAACTGCCTCATGGAAGCCCGCTTTGAATGCTGGCAGGAGCGCTACCAAAGAGGCAAGGTCAGAGATATTTACCTGCTCCCCGACAAACGCATTCTCATCACCACCGACCGGCAAAGCGCCTTCGACCACGTTCTCGGCACCATCCCCCTGAAGGGACGGGTGCTCAATCGGATTGCCCAATACTGGTTCGAGCAAACTCGGGATCTGGTCCCCAACCAGGTGATTGCTGTCCCCGATCCCAACGTCACCGTGGCCCAGGAATTGGCCATGCTACCGGTCGAAATAGTTGTGCGCCGCTATCTCACAGGCAGTACTGACACCTCGGTATGGACGCATTACAATAAGGGGGTACGCAATTTCTGCGGCGTTGCCTTACCCGATGGCATGGTCAAAAATCAGCCCTTCGAAGCCCCGATTATCACTCCTACGACCAAGTCCGACGAACACGACGAGTCCATCTCGCCACAGCAGATCGTAGAGCGCGGCCTGGTAGAGCGGGACCGGTGGGAACAGGTCGAACAGATTGCCTTGTCCCTGTTTGCCCGCGGCACGGAACTGGCGGCCAAACAGGGCCTCATCCTGGTGGACACCAAATACGAAATGGGCCTGAACCGGGAGGGCCAGATCACCATCGCCGACGAAATACACACCCCGGACTCCTCGCGCTACTGGCTCGCCTCCAGCTACGAAGAACGCCACGCTCGGGGTGAGGAACCCGAGAGTCTAGACAAAGAATTTCTCCGCTTATGGCTCAGAGAGCGCAATATCTCGGACGACAATATCCCCGAACTCGACGACGATATACGCATTCAGGTCGCCGAGCGCTACATCGACCTCTTCGAACGCGTTACTGGAACCGCTTTTGAAACCGAGCTCGGCGATGCACCTATTGCGGAGCGCATCCAGGAAAATATCGCAGGCTATTTTTAAGCGAAACACCCCGCATGCTCAAAAACCTGATCAGAGCTTTTTTGATATTCCGTCTGGAGTTGCGGCAACCCTCTCTCGACCTGGAACTGTTTTTCCCGTCCTGGCTCCACCGGCCCGCCATCCATATCATACTCGAGGAAAAAAAAGAGGAAAAAGAGAAACAACGCGAGCACCTGCTGCTCAAACTAGATGAAGTTTATCCCTTCTGATGCTCCACCGCCAACTGAAAACCGCCCTGGAAGCCATTTTTGGCAGCGACTTCGTCGACCAGGCCCTGGCCCAGCCCGAACTGGCACAGGTGGTGCTCTACGACCGCCCCGCAGACTTTAAAAAGACGGTCCTGGGGTTCCAGCGCCTCAACTACCAGGACGAACACCAGCAATACGTGGCCACGCTCGAACGCGAACTGGCCGTCGCTTTAATCTGTTCCCTGCTGGATAATCCCACCCGCGAGCTCGTAGCCGAATTGGGTCTAAATTACCTTTAGAAGCCGTCTTAAATTCGCCCTGCAGGCAACGCCGCATGCGCCAATTGCAGCGCCGCAAAGCCCATATTGGAGTTTTGAGACCGCTTTTAAGGGAAACCGTCCTGGCGGAACCCCTGCACGCTTCCCGAGTCATACTTTAGTAAGAAATCGAGGAAAAATTGCAGGGCAGGGCACCGATGCAGACATCTGCCCCCCCGGAAGGGATTCCATATGGCATTTCCAAAACCTGGTTCCACTGCCGAAAGATCCCGCCATGGCTCCAATCCCATGGAGACCTATTGGCGCGATATCCAACATTATCAACCGCTTCCAAGAAAACGTGAAACCGAACTGGTACGACTCGCCCGAGAAGGGGACGAGCAAGCCATGCACGAATTGGTCACGGCCAATTTGCGCTTTGTGGTCAGCATCGCCAAGGAATACAACGGCTATGGCCTGACTTTCATCGAGTTGATCTCCGAAGGCAATCTGGGGCTGCTCGAAGCGGTCAAGCGCTTTGATGAGACCCGCGGTTTCAAGTTCATCACCTATGCGGTCTGGTGGGTGCGCCAGGCAATCCTCAAAGCCCTGGCAGAGCAGAGCAAGGCGGCGAGACCACCTATGAGTCAGATCAACGACCTGCAGAAGGTAGAAAAAAAAACCGGGCTGCTGACCCAGCAACTGGGTCGCCAGCCCACTATGGAGGAAATAGCCGACAGCGCCCAAATCAGCCTGAACCGGGCCTACAACGCCCAGGAAGTGGGCCAACGCGACCTGTCCTTTGATACGCCCATATATTCTGATGAGGAAGATACTCTTATCTCGGTTTTTGCCACCGAAGAAAGAGCTCTGGAGGATGATTTTGACCAGGATGTTCTGAGCAAAACCCTGCACAACTGCCTGCATGTCCTCGACGCACGCGAAAACCAGATCATCCGTTCTTATTTCGGTCTTCAAGGCCAGTCGCCCGCAACCCTGGAAAAGATTGGCGCAACCCTGGGTCTAACCCGCGAGCGGGTGCGGCAACTGCGGGATCGCGCGCTGCAGAAAATACGGCTCCAATGGGGCGATTTGCTGCTGGAACTCTCGCGCAACTAAGGCGGACGGTGGCTTGGTGGGACCGGGACCGAGCGGGAGCAAAATCCCCCCCGGTCCTTTTTGTAGCTCTTGAAAAATTTCGCAAAATGT
>CAXFTV010000340.1:0-8058 GCA_964005845.1 uncultured bacterium | reverse complement strand
TTATCAAGAGCATTTTTCGCTGGGCCCGGTATTCACCCGCCCTCAATTCACAGATGTACACCCCATTGGCGGCCGGCGCACCGAATTCGTCCTTGCCGTCCCACACGGCTTGCCAGCTCCCCGCATTCTGGGGCTGGTCGACCAGGTGCCGCACCACCTGTCCGGCTATATTGTATATTTTAAGACTCACCGGGCCGGCTCGGGGCAAGTTATACTGAATAGTGGTGCCGGGATTGAAGGGATTGGGGAAATTCTGCTCCAGGGCAAAATCCCGCGGCAGTAGGTTCCCAAGGTCTTGTTGCACCGCCGTATTTCTCTCAAAGATATCCAAGTCCCCCAGTCTGGCCCTTGCCCGATCCCCCGTAGCCCACGAGAAGGTGTCCTCAAAGCCTTTCGCCTGCTCTGAAAAATACGCCCATTCCTGGTCGCTGAGTCCATGATCGGTTAGCACAAGGGTCAGAATCCGGAATTCCCTCTGCGAGGCGGTGTGATCGGGGACCCTTGGACCCAACTTTTCTAAAATATCATCTATGGTCACGATCATTTTCTCTTCGGCATACCACTTACGTTCATCGAAAAATTCCCCGGCGGTGGCGCGCAAGCCCTTGAAGAGGATCAAATCTTCAACCTCTGCAGGGGGAATCAGGCCCATCAAGTAGAGTTCAAAATTCCCGTAGGGAATCGAATTCCCACCGTTGGCAAAAGTACCGAAGGGATCGGCGCTATACCAGTTGTTCCCCAGTTCTTCCAAGGTGTTTAAGTCGAAGCCGCCCAGTTGGCCATCGACACTGCTAACCCCCCAGTGTGAACCAGCCGGGATTTGTTCGAGAATATCTTCCGCGCTAGTTACATTCCACACGTCAAAGGTATAGGCCTCCAGCGCACTATTACCCCAATAATGCATCAGTTCATGGAGGGAAGGCCCACAACAAATGGCCCACTCCACCGGGAAATGTATAACGCCTTTCAAGCGCCCCTTCGACCCCACAGATCGCGTTTGATCGAAACTTTGTCCATCCTCGCTGATGCCCTTCAAATCGTTTGAATATCCGATGTACATGCCCATGTAGTGAAGGTCTGACTCTTCTTCGTTTTGCACCAGGAACACAAAATCGAAGGCATCTTCAAAATGGGCATAAACATCACTTAAAAGCTTGTTTCGCATGGACGAATTTACGAATGCACCCGCTTCCCATTCGGGATAGTCGATGGAGGACAATTCCACTGCGGCGACATAGCCATCGGGTGAGATCTCGATTGGAGCTGACTCCATGGCCACTGCGCCGGAATCTCTGAGAGCCGAGATTCGGCTAGCTGCGGCAGTTGGATCGAGGGTCCCGTTTGCCAGGTATACCCAGTCGAGTTTGCCGGCAAAGCTGCCCGACCCACTCCCACTATAAATTCCCATATTGTTGTCGACGTAGTGGATATTGGGCGAACCACTCCAGGCGGGTGAGGTTTCCCAGTCTTCCTGGAAACTCCATGCAAAATCCTCCGGAAGGGAGAAAATCTCAGTTTCAGAAGTCGCTTGGGAACCATCGGAAACCGTCAGCGAAGCTTGCTTGGCAGGAATATCAATGGTGAACTGGACCTCATTCCAATTAGTGATATCAAGTTCAACCTGGGAAACCAGATAAACTGAATGATGGGGGCGATAATCGCCGAGTGGACTCAGGTTCAAAGTTACTTCCACCTGGCACAATTCGTTGTAGTATATCTGCATCCATCTATACCAGCTGCCGAAGGAGAACAACAGTCGGCTCGGAGAATGTTTGCGGTGAAAGGCTTCCCAGTCCCCTTTGTCCACGTCTTCCCGGGAGGGCATTTCGCTGGGCAGACCTTCGGGCAATACTGAAAATGCGAGCGTAAATGACTGGCGCTCAAGGCTTCTGTCCACCGTTTGTCTAGGCCTTAGATCGACAGAGCCGGTGATTCCCCAACCCTCGCCAGCAGGAGTTAGAGGAACATCGAGCAAACCATCGTGAAAGTAGGCTTCGAGACCTTCCGAATCACTCCAAAATTCCCAATCATAACCACCCCTAACAGCATTGCCCCCCGCAGCGGCAAAATCCCAATATCCCACATCATCAACTCGTTCCGAAAGCATCAATGCCCGGCCCTCTTGTTCTGGAAAAAGCAGGGGAAAGCCACTAAAAGTAGGCCGGGTATTTTCCCTGCTTTCGGTCCAATATTCCAGTGATTGCTCGAAATCGCTCCGTATCTCTTCGGCGCTCTTATCCCAGGAGGCGTACTTATCGAGAAGTTCGGCGTCGGTGAGCTGCAGGTCGGCGGCGGGTTGAGTGATTCGCCTTTCATAGAAATCGTTTGCGGCCTCTTCTAAAGCCTCCTCCAGGTCATTGGAAAGCCCGAGCCAGTCGTTCCAGTATTGCACAGTGTTCCTCCCTATACCCACGCGCTGCAATAGCTGCAGATCCCCCCCGGGTACAGACCTCTCGATGCCATCGGAATAGAAGACGCCACCACTCGTTCCGATCTCAGAGTAATTTCGGTGGCCGCAACCCGTGTCCAGGTCGATAGCAGTAGGAGATTTGAACAGCTCGACGATCTTTTCGGCTGCCGCAAGAAGTTCAGAGGTATTAAGAATTTTTCTTTCCAGGGCAAAACCGGGATTAATGGCATAAATCGCAATACCACCAACTAAGCACGCAATAAAAAATCTTTTCATTTCTATCCCCCCCACAACTAAAGATTTGCCGTGAAACCTAGTTGAGAAGCCAGGAAAATCCTGGCTTAAACTTTGCGCCCCCGGCCGATCTTTTTAATTTCCTTGAAGTGTTCCCCTTCTACGCTGTGGACCGAAAGTCGCTGCCCCCTTTTCACCAGACGCATATCTGAGAATGTCTCATTAGCCTTCAATAAATTCAGCGAGACGTAGTTGCGGAAAAACAGGATCGGGGCGATATCGACCGAAAACCAGCGCGGCGATTCGGGACTCGATTTTGGATCGTAGTACTTGTCTGCCGGATCAAAGGCGCTCGGATCGGGATAGGGATCGCCACTGACTCTTGCTATGCCTGCTATGCCCGGATCAGAACAATTTGATTGGTAGAAAAGGACCTGGTCCCCCGCCTTCATGGAGCGGATGTTGTTGCGGGCTTCATAGTTCCGCACGCCGCGCCAATAGCCCATTTTTTCCGGTCTTTGGGTCAACTCCTCAAATGAACACTCATCGAATTCGCATTTCATCAGCCAGTAGGAAGCCATATTTCGTCCTCTAGTCTATATTTGTGGCAGTGTTTATTTGCTTCTCAGCTGGGCAGCAAACATCCAATGAGGGAATATCTTTGACTCTAGGGTCTGCCCTCGCCTACCCACAACTGGAAATATATCCCCACAAAATATTTTGCGCCCGTATTTTTTGCGGCCAAATCAGAGGCGGGGCCACCTCCCATCGCAACGGCCCTTGCCCGCCGGGGCCGTTGCGATGGGACGCTAAATTACAACTCCCCACAGCTTCGAGCGCAGATTTTGCCGCCTTCCCCGGTTTCCCGCCGTGGGCATGGAACCCCTGGATTGGGGAGTGAGCAGACCTTTTTGATGCCCTCCAGGTCTAAGCGATCAGCAAAAAACTCCCCGCTCACACATCCCGCAGCCGCCTGTCTTCATCCCTGATCACCCCCCTTTGATTGTCCCGGCAACGTTCGAGAAATCCCCGGTCCCGCAGCAGGAAGCCCGGGTCTTCCAGGATGCAGCGGGTGCCCTCCTCAATCAATTCCCGGGCATTCATTCGAGTGACCCGGGCAGCGCCGATCCGAGTGTACTGAATTAGTCCCTTTTTCTGCATCACCGGTTCCATGTTGACATATGCCCTGGGCACCTTGGGCGTGTGCACCTTCTGAACGTGGATGTGCGTTCTGCCCCTGGAATCCCTAACCTCGAGGCGAGAGGGCTCATCCATAAATGTGTAGGGGGCGTGCGCATATTCCTCGCAGGCATGCATCAGCGTACAGGTCGGCCAGCCGGTCCCCAAAAAAAGGTAGTGGGCATCGAGTTCGCCCAGTTTTCCCCAGGCGCTATCCCTGCCGCAGGGCGTGCAGCACTGCAGCGCACCTTCGGCAAGGTATTTGGCTTGATTGCCGATTGCGCACATCGCGTTGCTGGAGTCCAGACAGCGGATCGCATCGGGACGACGCCGCAGCACTTCGGTGATCCGCCCCATGAGGGAAACGGAGTTGACCACATCAAAGGAGGGCTTTTCGGCCCGGAGGACGTATTCGTAGTGCCAACCGCTGAAATGGCAGGGGGAGACGGCTACTGTCCCCCCTGGGCCCACCGCTTCGAGAAAACCGTCAATTACTGTATCTGCCCCCCCTTCTACATAGCCCAAGCTGCTGAGGGAACTGTGAAAAAAGACGGTGTCCCCGGCCCGAACGCCAATGCGTCGGAGCCCCTGGATGATGTCGGCTCTGGCGACAATCGTTTTACCCACGCGAGTGTAAGGGGTGGTGGCCACTGCAATAACTCCTTTCAGATACCGGCACGGCCCTGGTTGGCAAAGTATTTTATATTGAAACTATACCGGCTTCGTTCGCTTGATAAGCATCGCCGGCGTTGAGAACGGCAACCCATCTGTCTCCTGCCCGCGGCTCGAGGGCTAGCTGGATGGTGGCGCCAGGGCTGCCGCCAGCAACATAGATTGTTTCGGGCCGCGCGGGAAGTTCGGGGCCCAATTGGGCTTCGGCCTGGCCCCATTGATTTGGGGCGACGACGAGGCGCAGCCCATTCCCCGGCGAATTATACCAAAAGTATAGCCCCGATTCACTACTGAGATGGTTTAGTTCATCAATATTTGCGGGCAGCATGGCCCAAAGTGACTCAGAGGAGTAATTTGCCGCCAGACCGAACTCGAACCGGAGATCGACCTGATCCATAGCCTCGAGATCTTGCGGCGGGATATCATAATCCATCAGGTAGTTGCGCCAGAAGGGATCCAGAGGCTGGGGTACCTGTTCCAGGTTGGAGGGCTGGCCGCAGACCTGAACGAGGCGGCAGGAGCGCCGGGATGGGGCGGTGATGGTGACCCCACCTTCGCGGTCGACGCAAACCGCCATCTCGTGCCCGACGTGGAAATGGGCCTCCACTTTGTGCTCAGCCCGATCCGAAAAAGCCAGCTGATCGAGGACAAAAAGCATCTGGTCATCGGCGAGGTGAACGACGGTCCGGTCGAATTTGCCAAGCCCCTCCACTGCATCGTAAGCCAGCGCGGCCTCACACTTTGCAGCCACGTAATCGCCCCTGTCTCCCAGGTGGACGCCCACCATCCGCCCACCCGATTCTGGCGCAAGCGACTGTCCCTTCCCATCAATTGTCAAAGTGTTCTTTAACTCGGTCGCGAATCTGAAATATCCGGATGGAGGGAAGAAGTATTCCCCTTGGCAAAAGTAGCTAAAGGTCGCCCGATCTCGGTAGTGGGCGTGCTTGTTCCGGGTGATGGTCTGCATGGGAAGCCCAGTTGCGAGGCCCTCTTGCCCAGGGCGCCCCCCTGGTGCGACGCACTCGAAGCTCAGGACTGAAGTCTCCGCACCACAACCGAAACGGGAAAAGAGCTGCCCCAAGGAGGGATGAAAGGAGGCATGGGCACCGTTCTCGAGCGGCGTCGTGGGCACTTTTGGATCGCACCACAGAAAGCTCCATCCGTAATCGTGATAGTCCTTGGGGAATTTTCGCTCCGATTCCCGTTCTGCCTGCCACTGCGCCAACCCATCGCCAAATTCTCTTGCAATCTTGTAGAACTGGAATGCCGCAACCCCGCCGGTCTCGCCATGATAGCGGCCGGAAGGTGTCGAGTCATCCAAAAAGATAAACTGGCCGTTGGGGAGCAGGTGGTTGGCGCGCCACTGCGACAGGCCGCGTAGCCAGGGTATGTCAAAAGGCTCCTCGCCGAGAATTCGACGGCGCCCCTCCAGATAGAAGAGCAGCGGGCCCAGGGCGTAATTCAAGGGCGCTACCCCTTCATTCCAGGCACCGTCTTCGCTCTGTAGCGAGAGTATCTTTTCAACTTCGGCAGCAACCAGTTTAAGCCACTGCTCGGCCTGGTCCTCATAGGGCAAAAGCGCCAGGCAGCCGATTCCGGCACCAAACACCGGTACCCAGCAATCGTGATAGTAATATCTTCTACTCCAACTCGCCTCCCCACTGGCCATATGAAGGACCATCCGCTCGGTCTCCACCCGGAGTACTGCGATGAGTTCGGCGACCAGTTTCCCGTCGAGAACAGGGCCGAACAAATCTAGTCCATAGGCCAGGGCCATCGCGTGAAATGCCACCAAATAGGACTCCTTCACCTTCTCTTCAGCGGCACTCCCTGCCGCCACCCACTGCTCCAGCCAGCGCCCCGCGAGACCGGCCCAAGGATCCTTCTGGCTAAGGTGGTAGGCGATCCCGGCGTTGACCACCAGGGAAAAACAAATCTCCAGCTTGTCGCTGTAGTCCGGCTCGGGAAGATCCCAAAGGCCATCGGGCGGGCTCGAGTCAAGCCGCGATCTCAGATCGGCAACCAGCGGCTTATAAAACCTTGCGTGAGAGGAAGCGCAGCGCAATCTCAATTCATCGATCTCATCGAGTGAAAAAATCAATCCGGGGGTTGAAAGAGAATGCATCAAAAACTCCAATCGACTATTGATCGAGGTGGTACACAGCTGCCAATCTTGCAGATTTTCTTGTTCGAAAGGAGATTTTTCAGACAAGATAGCTACCGGGTGTAATGGCGCAAAGCGGCATTGTAGCTTGCTCCACCTCTAGTTGCCCTAGTTGTGCTAGATGTATTTCTTAACTTCAAAGGAGTGAAACCCGCACAGGACAAAACCATAGGATCCATTTGTTAGAAGCTGTCTTAAACATTCGCTCTAAAGCCGTGCGAAGCCCAGATTGGAGTTTTGAGACGGCTTCTTTGCCGCATTAGGAACGGAACCAACACCTTAAAAGCTCCCCTTCCCCTTGCCTCAGCGGCGACATTTCAACACAAATTTATAAATTGGCGTCAAATCAGCCGGTGCCGATAAAAGGTTCTGGCCCAGACACTTTTGGGAAAGGAATGAAAATGAAAATCCACAATCCCAGCAGCATATATCCACCCCTCAGTTCTTATAGCCATGCCCTCGAAGTGGCCCCTAACGCGCGCTGGCTTCTCGTCTCGGGACAGGTGGGGGTAGCGCCAGATGGAAAGGTACCCAAAGGGTTTCGCGAACAATGCCAGCTCGCCTGGAGCAACCTCGACGAGGTACTCAAGTCCGGCGGGATGGGGATCGGCCATCTTGCCAAGATCACAATCTACCTCATACGGGAACAGGATTTGCAGGTATTCCGAGAAATACGGGACCGCTACCTGGACGGACATCGTCCCGCCAGTACCTTATTATTTATCAGCGCCCTGGCGCGACCGGATTGGCTGATCGAAATAGAAGCAGTTGCAGCACAGAGCCAGAGGGACGAGCTGGACGGATGAATCCCCTGTCCCCTGCTGCGGCCCAACTTTCAGGTTCCGCTGCCAATTTCCTCGAAGGGATACATGGGCCGGCGCCGGTACTGGTATTCAAAGGTCCGCATATCAGCGGCCGAAGCACCCTTTGTATTTACCCGAATCAATTTAGTGCACACCGGCTCATAGGCTGCCACGGGAGCATGTACCCCTTTAGCCACTATAATTTGAAACTCATCGGGCTCGAGCCCAATGCTAGTCAGCACTCCTAAACTAACGGGTACCACGCGCAGAGTGGTCAGACTGATTGTTAAGCCGCTGACCGTTTTCACCACCGCGGTCGGCCCCATATCAAAATGCGTCATGCCGCCATGGCGCACCTCTGATTCTTCAAACTTTCCCTCGTGCAAACTGCACACCTCTACCTCCGCTACCAGGGGATCTCCATGGCGCCCATCGGTCTTGCCCCCCATGCTCAGGGTTAAACGGGCACCAACACCGGCAGCCCGGGCCCGTTCCTGAGCCTCCCGATCATACAAACAAACGAATCCTGTTGTATTGCCTCTGACATGGATTTCGTGCGCAATATGGGTACTGTCGGCGGCCGATCCCCCCCCGAC
>CAXFTV010000339.1:0-2721 GCA_964005845.1 uncultured bacterium | reverse complement strand
CGTCGGTGCTGCGGAAGACGAGGTCGCTGAATATATCGCCGGGCTGGCCGCCGTAGTCGGTCGGCGCCCGCGGCGGATATTTTTCCCTGTACGCCGGCGCCGGCACAATCGTCGTGGTGAACATCAAGGTGCCGTCGGGCTGCTCGACGAAGGTGCGGTTGCCGTCTTCGTGAAAACACATATTGGGAATGCCGGGTGCGACCTGGGTGAAATCGGTCGGCGAAGTAGCCCAGCTACGGCCTCCGTCGGCCGAGCTGGAGACGAAGAGATCCTGGCCATAGAGGCCGTCGGGGTAGTCCGCGGCCGAACTGTGGCTCAGCCACAGCCGCCCGTCGCAGCCGATTCCCAAGCCGTGCAGTACCTGTTCGTGCGCCTGCCCGGGTATGTCGACGGGCAGCGCCGTCCAGCTGCGTCCATTGTCGCCGCTGCGGTAGAGGGGACCGCTCTGGGTATTGAGGAAGATCGAGCCGTCGGGGTGCCGGGCCATGCTCATCATGGAACGCTTCAGGAGGCCCGGCGGAACGATCTGTACTTCGTCGTCAAAGGCGATTTTGAGCGCCCCTGCAGGTATGCTGCCGATCGAGTTCATTGTGGGTTTCTCCAGGTGATGCACGCTGGCGATTGCGCGGCTGCCCGCCAGTACAGGGTGCGAATTTGGGGCGGGCTCGAAGGTGCTCAATCCCCCTGGATGACCCGCAGATAGCGAGCCGTCGTATCGCGCCAGGAATACTCCCGCCGGACATAGGTGCGCGCCTGCTCCCGCAGGGCTTCTTTTTCAGAGGCCGGCAGTGAAAGATGCTTCTGTATGCCGTCGACAAAAGCGCGATAATCATTTGCGGGGATGAGATAGCCTCCCTCGCGCACGCTCTCTACCAGGGCATCGACGGCAAAGGCCACGACCGGCAATCCCGCATACATGCCTTCGAGTTGGGCTATGCCAAAGCCCTCCACGTCGTTGGCGACTTGAATGTTGGGCATGAGAAAAAGATCCGCTTCGGCGCGCAGCATGGCCGTCGTTTCGTCGTCCAACCACCCCAGGAGGATCATGCGATGCTGCAGGCCCAACTCCTCGCGCAGCTGTTTTAATTTTTCGTATTCGGGTCCCAGACCGCCGACAAAGAACTTGATATCCTTTTCCAGCAGCGGCACGCCCTTTGCCGCAAACTCGGCCAATCCCTTGCGCCGCACCTGGCGGCCGTAATTGAGCAGAATCCTGTCGCGTCCAAAGCGGATGCCGTGTCTTTCTTCGAAGGCGACTTTGAGCGCCTGGTGGCGTTGCGGCGGCAGAACCAGGGGTTTGATCCCCATGTACACCACCTCTATTTTTTCTTCGGGGACCCCGGCCTGGACGGTTATCTTTCTGGTGTTTTCGCCGGTCACGACCACGTGCTGGCAGCAGGCGACACCCCACTTTATGAGGTGGCTGAAGAGCGGCTGCGAATAGGTCATTTCGAGACCGTGAATGGTGACGACAAAGCGGGCTTTGGAGAAGGGACGCAGGAAGGGCGCCAGGCAACTGGTGACGCCATCGCCGAAATAGATCGCATCGACGCGGCGAAAAATCACTTCGCAAAGAGCGCGTACAAGGGTGCAGGGCATAAACCAGCCCAGGTGCAAAAGGTGGCTGTGGCCCAGGGCGATGAGTTTGATTTTTAAAAGGGGGGCGAGATGGGTGAAAAGCTGCAGACAATGCGTCTGGACTCCTCCTGTGGAAGGCGGATAGCGCCTGGTGAGGAAAAGGATCCTAAAATCTCGCTGGGGGCACACTGTTGCGACTTTCACAGAAAGAAGTGTTTTTTCGGCGACTCCTGAATATACCTCAAGTCCGGCTTGCCTTCAAGCGGGTTAAGGGCCGGAGAATGCCGGTTGCGGCTGGTCCCTGATCCCAAATTTGTTCTGGTGCCCGTTGCGGTCTGGGTCGGCCTTGTCTGCAAGCGGCACAGCGCCGCGTTAATTCGTCCCCGGATGCCGCGAGGAGCAAAGCGAATTTCCGGTCAATTCCTCAGCTGCTACTTGGCACTCCATTATTTTTGAGTTAGTTTTGCCGTCCTGACCGGGATAGCTGCCGGCTGCGTCTCTAAATGCGGCGAGAAGCGGGCGTCGAGATTCTCTTTTTCGGCGTCGATATGGCTGCAATAGCTGCCGAATCCAAGCGATGAATCTGATCCTCTTCGAAGAATCCGAACTGGCCCGGCCCCTGCCGCAGGGGGATGAGCGGGCGCGGCACATTCTGGAGATTCTGCGTTGCCAGGAGGGCGATGAGTTCGACGTGGGCCTCGTCGACGGCCCCCGCGGCAAGGCGGTGCTGCAGCAGGTGGCGACTGGCGGGCTGGTGTTGGAATTTCGCTGGACCGAAGAGCAGGCGCCGCTCGATCCAATCATCCTGATTGCCGGCCTGTCGCGACCCCAAACAAACCGCAAAATTCTGCAGGAAGCGGCGGCGATCGGGGTCCAGCGCATGTTGTTTGTGCACACCGAAAGGGCTGAGGCTTCCTACGCTTCCAGCCGGCTGTGGACCACCGGCGAGTACCGGCGGCACCTGCTCGCCGGCGTCGCCCAGGCCTTTTCGACCCGCGTCCCCGGGGTGGTGTACGGGTTGTCATTGCAGGAGGCCCTGGGCGAGGTGGGCGAGCTGCGGGCCAAATACGCGCTGGACAATTACGAATACACTCTTCCACTGGGGCGGATGCGGCCCGCTGCCGCGGTCGTTCTGGCGGTGGG
>CAXFTV010000338.1:0-5666 GCA_964005845.1 uncultured bacterium | reverse complement strand
CACCTCGGGAAAAAAGAGGACCGAGCCCAGGTAATTCTCCATGCTCCTGCCCCCAACAGTGATTTTTCGCTTTTGGCCTTCGACGAAACGGCGTGCCGCCTTGCGGCATATGGTGCCCAATTGGCGCTCGAGATTGCGCAGACCCGCCTCGCGGGTATACTCCTCGATGATGCGCTCCAAAGCCGCGTCTTTAATCTCCAGCTGCCTGGGTTTGAGGCCGTGCTCTTCGAGTTGTCGCGGCAGCAGGTGACGCCGGGCAATCGCCACCTTTTCATCGGGGGTATAACCGGGAAGGGGAATCTCCTCCATGCGGTCCCGTAGGGCTGGAGGCACTGGATCCAGGAGATTGGCGGTGGTGATAAACATGACCTTTGACAGATCGAAGGGTACGTCCAGGTAGTGGTCCGCAAAAGAAAAATTCTGCTCCGGATCCAGCACTTCGAGCAGGGCTGCGGCCGGATCGCCGCGAAAATCGGCTCCGAGCTTGTCGATCTCGTCCAGCATGAAGATTGGATTATTGGAACCGGCCTTGCGCAATCCCTGGATGATGCGGCCCGGCAACGAACCTATATAGGTGCGCCGATGGCCGCGGATCTCGGCTTCGTCATGTACCCCCCCTAGAGAAATCCGCGCAAACTCGCGCCCCAGAGCCCGGGCAATCGACCGCCCCAGCGAGGTCTTGCCCACCCCTGGAGGCCCGACGAAACAGAGGATCGGCCCCTTCATATCCGGGCGCAGGCGCCGTACTGCCAGATATTCCAGGATGCGTTCTTTGACTTTTTCCAGTCCGTAGTGATCTTCGTCGAGAATCTGCGCCGCAGCGGCAATTTCCAGATGATCTTCGGTGGAAACAGCCCAGGGCAGCGCCAGCAGCCAGTCCAGATAGGTCCGCGCCACCGAATACTCGGGCGCCCCCGGCATCATCTGCTCCAAGCGTCCCAGTTCGCGCGACGCGGCTTCGCGGGCCTCTTCTGACAACTGCGCTTCCTCTATTTTGGCGTGCAGCTCTTCCACCTCTGCGGCAAATGGATCGCTACCGCTTAGTTCCTGCTGAATATGTTTGAGCTGTTCGCGCAAGAAATACTCCCGCTGGGACTTGTCCATCTTTTCCTGGACCTGGCTCTGAATTCTGGAGCCCACTTGCAGAATTTCCACCTCACGGGCCAGCAACTCGGTCAGATATTCGAGGCGTTTCTCCAGTTCCAGCAACTCCAGCACTTTCTGGTGCTCGCCCATCTGCAGATCTAAATTAGCCGCTACAAAGTCGGCCAGACGACCCGCATGATCGATATTGGCGACCATGATTTGCAGTTCGTCGGGCAGGTGGGCCGTCATCTTGACAATGGCGTCGAATTGCTCTGTGATATTGCGACTCATGGCCTGGAGCGCCATGGATTCCAGATCCCCATCGTCCTCCAATCTGGTTACCAGGGCGCGGATGAAAGGCCGCTCCTGTACCATTTGGCTCAGGCTGCCGCGCGCCAGCCCCTGGACGATCAGCCGTAAACTACCGTCCGGCAAGCGCCATTCGCGGTGGATCTTGCCGATCGTCCCCACACCGTGCAGATCGGCCATGCCTGGATCCTCTACCGCGGGATCCCGCTGGGCAAAAAGACCGATCAGCCCATCCCCTTCCAGGGCAGCTTCGGTAGCCCGTATGGACGATCTGCGGGAAGCGGTGAGCAACTGCGGCATGTGGGGATAAACCACCGTGTCCCGCAGCGGGCAGATGCCCATTTCGGCGGGCGAGGGCAGCGCTCCGATAAACTCGTCTTCATACTGAAATTCACTCAATATATAACTCCTTTAGTCAAATTCGATTTAAGAGTAGCCGGTCGCTTGACAAGTGTCAAGGTACACGTATAATTGAGCACGTAAAATTATATCTAACCAAAGGATGCACTTTGGGAGAACATCGCAGCGCTCAAAACCGGCAAAGCGCTCTGCTCGTGGGCGTATCCCTATCCGCTCGCTCCGCCTGGGAAGCAGAAGAATCCCTCAACGAATTGGGCCGCCTGGCCGCCACCGCCACCCTCGTCGAAGGGGGACGCGTACTCCAGACCCGACGCCAGATAGACCCCGCCTATTATATCGGCAAGGGCAAAGCCGCCGAGCTCAAGGCCCAGGCCCGTGCCGCCGCGGTAGACATGATTGTTTTTGACAATGATCTATCGCCTGCACAGATGCGCAATCTGGAAGAATTGACCGACCAGCGCATTCTGGACCGCAGTGCCCTGATCCTGGACATTTTTTCCCGCCATGCCCGCACCCGCACCGCGCAAATCCAGGTCGAACTGGCCCAGCTTAACTACTTGCTACCACGGCTGACCCGGCAGTGGACTCACCTTTCGCGCCAGGCCGGCGGCGGCGCCATCCGCGGCATGGGGGCAGCCGGAGTCCGCGGTCCCGGCGAAACCCAGTTGGAGACCGATCGCCGCATGATCCGCAAACGAATACGCGATCTCAGCGCCAAACTCGAGCGCATCGGCACCCAGATGGCCACCAGCCGCAAAGGGCGTTCGGACACCTTTAAGATCGCCCTGGTCGGCTATACCAACGCCGGCAAATCCACCCTGATGCGCTCCCTTTCCGGTGCTCAGGTCCTGGTCCAGGACCAGCTCTTTGCCACCCTCGACTCGACTACCCGCTCAGTAGACCTGGATCAGCACCACAAAATCCTTCTCACCGATACCGTCGGCTTCATTCGCCACCTGCCGCATCACCTTTTCGCTTCATTCCGCGCCACCCTGGAGGAAGCGGTCGAAGCCGATCTGCTCCTTCACGTGGTAGATCTCAGCCACCCGCACTATGCCCTGCAAATGGAAACCTGCACTGAGGTACTGCGGGAACTGAATTTGCAAGAAAAGCCCACCCTCCTGGTCTACAACAAAATCGATCGGGTAGGACCGGGAGAAGAAAGCCAGATCGCCGCTGGCCACGCCGACCAGAAAGATGCGGTAGCAGTGGCAGCCCTGACCGGCTTTGGTCTGGAGGCTCTCAAAGAGCGAATCCTGGAATTGTGTCTGGCCAATTCCATCGTCGTGGATCTGCAGATTCCCCAGCAGGAGGGTCGTCTGCTATCCCAGCTCCACGCCCAGGGGCAAATTCTCGAAGAGCACTACCGCGACAACGAGGTCTGTCTGCGGGTGCGCCTGGACAGAAACCAGGCCGATCGCTGGCAACTGCAGCGCTTCGAATTTAACTGACAAATATTCGAGCAGTTCAAAAGCTGGTCCGAATTATTCTTTCAGAATGCCCCGCTCGACTGCCTCGTCGACGCTTTTCCGCACGTACTTCCACAGCGCGGGCGCCCCCTCCTCTATGTGTCGATTATAGGCGATAACCTGGGACTTTGTTATCCCGTGCAGACGCCAGTCATCACCGCCGCCATGCAGATTCATCAGCACCGGCTGCAAGCGATCCAGCGCCGCCGCATAACGCGCCTCGGGCGTCTGGCGCGCCTCGAATTCGTCCCACAGAGCACGCAATGTCCGCGCTTGATCGGATGGCAGCAGGTTGAAAATCCGCTCGGCCGCCCTGATTTCGCGCTCCTCCTTGTCCCTGTGGGCTTCGGCATCGTAGGCAAAAGTATCACCGGCATCGATCTCGACTAAATCGTGTACCAGCAACATCTTGACCACCCGAAAGATATCGATCTTTGTCTCGACTGCATGCTCGGCCAACAGCACCGCCATGAGAGCCAGGTGCCAGGAGTGCTCCGCATCGTTTTCCCGCCGCCGATCGGCAAGCAACAGAGTCTGGCGAAAAATTTGCTTCAACTTATCGATTTCGACGATAAATTCTATTTGCCGGCCTAAACGTTCGAAATCCATATTTGCTCCTCGCATTTCCGGGCATTTCCTCAGGCGCTAAAATCTCGTTGGCAAATTTCCCCCAAGCCACAGGCATCTTCAATTTATGAATTATCGATTAATTTACAATTAAAACCGCTCCTAATGCCCCAACTTTGGCAC
Source organism: uncultured bacterium (assembly GCA_964005845.1). Classification (GTDB taxonomy): domain Bacteria; phylum Latescibacterota; class UBA2968; order UBA8231; family UBA8231; genus CAXFTV01. The sequence continues at coordinate 1,692 of CAXFTV010000338.1, read as the reverse complement.
CCGCAAAACATATATCCTGCTAACCTGCCTGCCTGCTTCCCCGGCGCGGCGCGGAAAAAACGGCATCCTCGACTGCCGCTCTTAGCGCTGGCAGTCGAGGATGCCGGCAGCATATTATTTTATGTATAACGGCTCCGGATCGTCCCCAAGCGGGAGCGCCCATCGGGTTCATAAATCTGGTGGACAATTGGATCGCCGCCATTTCGCCATTGGTCGCATTCAAAGAATTACCTATCTTAAATTCATGCAAAAAGCCAGATTCTCGATCTGGAATTCGCGGCCGTTCTACCCAACCTGCCCTCTATGAGAATCAATCGAGAACATAGCTCACCCCTATTTTTTTTCTTTGCTCTCTTTTTCTTGCTCGTGGCAAGTCCCTTGCATGCCGAATTGCGGAGTCTAAAGACCGGACTCGATTCTGCCCCAATCGCATTGCTGAAAATGGTACTGAAGACCCAGGGCATGTACCGCGTCAGCGGCCGCGACTTAAGTGCAGCCGGCATCCGGCTGGACGAGGTCGATCCGGCTCGCGTGCGGCTACTGTATGGCGGGGGACGCCCCCTGCCTTTGAGCTTGGCGGAAGCCAGAGACGGGCTCGAAGAAATCGCCTGTATCGTCGAAGATGGCGGAGATGGACGTTTTGACGAGGAGGACTTTTTGGCCTTCTATGGCGAGCCGACCTCTCGCTGGGTCTACGAAGAAGATCGAGTTCACTATCAGAAAAATCTCTATACCCGGGAAAATGTATACTGGCTTGAAATCGGCGGCGCCACAAAGGGCAAGCGCGCCGCCCTGCGCAGCGGCCATTTAGGCGACTCCAACCCACAGGTGCCCAAAAGCTATCGCGTGCGGACCCATACGGAGTCGGAGGAATCCATCCTGCTCCGGACCTTCGGCATTAGTTCCGGTTATGAATGGTACTGGCAAGAGTTTGCAAACGAGGGCCGGGATTTCTCGATTGCAATAGATCATGCCGTCAATGCGCCCATGAAAATCCGGCTGCGCTTTTTCGCCGTAATCAGTCCAGCTGGACGACTTCCCCTCAATCGCTTCAATATCAGGTGGAACAATAGATCAATCGGCCGTTTATCCTTTGAAAAAGAGCCGAGTTTTACCACCGAACTGGAGGCCGACGAGGGAGCTCGGGAAGGGTTGAATAAGCTGACCTTAATCCACAGCGGATATATCGCCCGATTGGACTGGTACGAACTGGAGTACAGCCGCCAATTTGTGGCTAAAAACGGAGATTTGATCTTTACTTCACCGGTCGCGGCGGGAATGGCCGAATTCCACCTCGAAGGCTTTGCCGCCGAAAGGCCCCGGATCTTCGAGTTTTCTCGAGATCTGGTAGAAATCGATGCCTTTGAATACGACGCCCAAACAGGAACCGTGGTCTTTCAGGACGAAGGCAACGCGTCACCACGACGCTATCTGGCCGCCGGCCCCTCGCGCTGGCAGCGCCCGCTCCGCATCGAACTGGATAGCCCCGGTCTGCTGCAGGGGAACGGGAATGGCGCCGACTACCTGATTATCACCCACCGAGACTTTGCCACCGCCGCCGAACACCTGGCCGCATGGCGGGCCGAGGACGACCGCTTTGGGCCGCCCTTGCAGACGGCTGTGGTCGACGTAGAGGATATCTGCGACGAATTTTCCAACGGCCTGCTGGACCCGGCGGCAATCCGCAATTTT
>CAXFTV010000337.1:0-2799 GCA_964005845.1 uncultured bacterium | reverse complement strand
GCCATAGGCACCTTGTTTGCCCGCAACGAGGATACCAGGTTTCTCGAAGTAGATCTGCGCAGCGGCCGTCAGGACCTGCTCTGTTACGGTGATTTGGTCAGCGGTGCCATCATCGACTCCATTGTGCAGCGGGCCAAGGAGAGCGCCATCAAGCGGGCCATTGAAGGGGAGGTGGAAACTGGTATCCGTTCCAGCGATTTGCAGGATGGGGTTATGGCTGAATTTCGGGAAAATGAAATCTTTCCCCCCACGGACAGCGTTGAGGACTGGCTCAAATTGTTGGATTACGACCCCGAAAATGTAGTGCGGGTAGCGCCTGTAGGGCGCGAGGAAAAAAGCGTAGACCAGCTTCCGGGGAGTGCCATATAGGAGTATGGAGCGGCTTTTCGGTTTAGAGACCGAGTACGGCATCCAGGTGGACGGGGCAGACGATATGGACGTGGTGGTGGAGTCCATGGAACTAATCCGCTGCTATCTGCACGAGAATTTCATCGCGCGCTGGGATTATGGGCGCGAAAATCCGCGCCTGGATATGCGCGGTTTTGAAGTAGGGGAACTGCGCAACGACAAGGATGAAACCCTGCATCTGCAGCAGGATCGCCAGCGCAAAATTCCACTGCGGGAACTCAAGAGCGATCTGCTCATCAGCAACGGGGCACGCCTCTACAACGACCATACGCATCCCGAGTATTCCACCCCCGAGTGCTATAGCCTGTTCGATCTGCTGGAGCAAGACCGCGCTGGCGAGCGGATTCTCTACAACTGTGCCCAGCGTCGCACCGCTACCCGTGGCAAAGGGGTGGTGCGGCTCTACAAAAACAATACCGATTTCGAGGGGCACAGCTACGGTTGCCATGAAAACTATCTCATCAGTCGGCAGATGCCTTTCCAGCAGGTGATCAATGGTCTTCTCCCCTTTCTGGTCACGCGGCAGATTTTTGCCGGCGCTGGCAAGGTGGGGGTGGAGCAGGAGCGCAAGGTCAGGCCCGGTATTTACCAGCTTTCTCAGCGGGCCGATTTTTTTGAGACCATTGCCAGTGTCGATACCATGCATCGGCGTCCCCTGGTCAATACCCGGGACGAACCACACGCCGAAGCCGATAAGTACCGCCGCCTCCACTTGATCATCGGCGATGCCAATATGTCCGAGTTTATCACGGCGCTTAAAGTGGGTACTACGCTGATTTTTCTGGACCTGCTTGAAGCGGAGCTGCTGCCCTCTTTGAGTCTGGCTGATCCCATTGCCGCGCTCAAGCAGATCTCGCGCGATCCAGCGCATGTGTGGGCTGTTGCCCTGCAGGATGGCAGCCATCTCACAGCCCTTGAAATCCAGCAGCTCTACCTGGAAAAAGCAACCAGTTTTGCCGCTGGACGCGATCGAGAAACGGACTGGGTATTAGCCGCGTGGGGGGCAGTGCTGGAAAAGCTGGGGCGGGATCCGAACGAGTTGATCGGCCAATGCGATTGGGTGACCAAGAAGTGGCTGCTGGATGCCTTTGCAGACGACGAGGGCCTGGATTGGGAAAAGCCCGATGATCGGGCCTGGTTGCAGAGCCAGGACCTGGAGTATCACAACATCGATCCGGGCGAAGGACTCTACCTGCTGCTGGAAGGTCAGGAACAGGTGGAGCGGTTGGTGGACGAGGGGGGAATCCGTCGGGCGCTGGTGCAACCGCCAGCCGGAACCCGAGCTTATTTCCGCGGCCGCTTTCTGGAGAGATTTGGGGCTTCGGTACGCGCGCTGAACTGGGATAGCATTGAGATCGCCCTCAATGATCGAGTAGAAACCATCGACCTTAAAGCTTGTGTGGACGCCGCCGTTATTAATTATTATAATCAGATCCTGGATGAAGCGGAGAGTATCGAGGATTTGATTGGCAAATTACCCTAAAGCCGAGGCCGATCTTTAGAGAGGCTAAGCGCATGCGAAGCTGGCATTGTGCAACTGCACGAGCCGAGGTTTGCAGTCGGCTTAGCATTTTCAAAATCAGGAGGTACCTATGGATACACTGCACTTTCAGGAGCGCGCCCCCCGGCCGGTTAGACCTATGGACGGAGGGGGTGATGGAGAGCAGGATCAGGGTCCCCGCCGGCCCAAGGTCGAGCGTCCCAATACCGATGATATCATGCGGCGGATGCGCAAGGTGGATCCCAATCAGGCCCGGCGCTACCGCCAGCGAACCGGCCAGTAGAGAATGGCAGCCGGCGTTTCGTCCAAGCGACACAATTGGCAGCGGTCGGCGACAACGCATCTCTCATTTTTGTACGAGGGGACGGCCAAATTCATCGGGACAACTACCTGGGCCTAGACGATATTGTGAAGCGGTTATACAGGATGGAACTCGAGCGGTCCCGACACCAGGCCCAGTGCAATCTCCTATAGAATATGGATAGCAGCGATTTTCTCAATCTGCTCAAGCAGCAGCGGCAATTGCCCGAAGTGCCCGCGCCCGTGCCGGCACCGCGGAGCGAGAATGCCATTGAAACCACCGAGGGCACGACCATTCTGGCATTGAGTTACCAGGATGGCGTACTCATCGCCGGTGATCGCCGGGCCACCATGGGCAATGTGATGGTTTACGACCGGGCGGACAAGGTGCTTTGCATCGACGACGATTCGGTGCTCGCCCTGTCGGGTTCGCCGGCCATGGCCTACGAGATCGCCCGCCTGTTGGAAATTTCGTTTCAGCACTACCGCCGCAGCCAGTTGCAAGTTTTGAGTCTGGATGGCAAACTGCGGATTCTGTCTCGCCTATTGCGCGAAAATCTGCCCATGGCTATGCAGGGCATCGGTGCGGT
>CAXFTV010000336.1:0-5670 GCA_964005845.1 uncultured bacterium | reverse complement strand
TTCGACCTTCTGATCCGGGCATAGGCGCATGCGAAAATGGGGGCACAGGGGAGCGTAGAGTTCATCGCGGCTGTAGTGGCCCTGAAAGTGGATATCGTAGCCCCAGTTGCACACCCCAATGGAGGTGCGATCGGCGGTTTCGCCGACGAACTCAAAGGCCGGGTTGTTGCCCGGGTCAAAGCCCAGGACAAAGAGGCCGTCGCGTTTGAGCGCGCGCGGTGAGGGAATGCCCGTAGCCATGTGGTTGAGAGGCATCTGCCAGATGCTGTCGTCGGGGTTTTCCGCCAGCAGGTGGGTGAAGCGCTTTTTCCACATGCCGGGAAATTCGACGGTGGGGCCGGGAATATCGCTGTACCAGGGATCGCAGTATTCGAAAGAAAGTTCTTCAGACAGGTCGAGAGCCTCGGGACTGTGGATATCGAGATGGGCTTTGAAATCGTAAATATACGAGCCGATTTCGGCATCGTAGCTCAGGGTCAGGAGCCGGCGGGAGGTGGCTACGCCGCCCGGATCCCGGGTGGTTGCGGTGAGCCGCAAACAATCGGTTTCCCGACCTTCCACTTCCAGGCCAATAAGTTCGGTGGTTGCCAGAACCTTGTGCTGAAAGACCCAGTAGAGTTGGACGCCGTTAATCAGTGGGCGTCCCCCCGGTGCCAGTTTCAGATCGCGGAGGTTGATCGGCTTGAGATTTCCATCAAAATAGCGTAAGTTCTGCTCTGGTTGCTCGATGATTTTATCCTCGAAACGGGCAATGGGTTCGTCGCGGTCGTAGAGCCATTGTTCGCCCGCACAAACACCTCCGTGCGTGCGGAAGTGAAAGAGTGCTCGATGGGTCATAATGGGCCTTTCCAGTGCGGTGGATGGGGCATTTTTTTAATGGTCCTTGGAAAAGTTCACCTGATATTAATTGCTGCTAGAGGATCTGGCAAGTAGATTCACCGGAGTAGTTTTACAAGGTGGACAAGCATGGAGAGCGATTTGAATGGCAGATATTGTGCAGAGCGTCAAGATTGAAGGGGTTGAGTTGTTTCTCAGCCCCCCAATAGGGAAGGCGCAGGAATGGATCGGGCAGGGCGGTGCCCTGAAGGAACTGCTGGCCTGCTGGCTGGTGCTGGACGATGAGGATCTGCCGCTTTGCCCGCGCCTGGTGGGTCCTCCTGGGATCGGCAAAACCACCCTGGGCATGGCTGCGGCGCACACCCGCCAGCAGCCTCTTTATATCTACCAGTGCACCAGCGATACGCGCCCCGAGGACCTGCTGGTCACTCCAGTACTTGCCGAATCGGGCCGCATCGTCTATCGCGCTTCGCCGCTGGTTTCGGCCATGATAGCGGGTGGAATCTGCATCCTGGACGAGGGCAACCGGATGAATGAAAAAAGCTGGGCCTCGCTGGCGCCCTTGCTCGACTATCGGCGCTACGTGGAATCAGTCATTGCCGGCATCACCGTGGCCGCCCATGCCGATTTTCGCTGCTGCGTGACTATGAACGATGACGAGTCGACTTATGAAGTGCCCGATTACATTTTGTCGCGCTTGCAGCCCACCCTTGAAATCGGCTTTCCCAATCGTCGTGATGAAATGGAGATTCTCCGTTACCACCTGCCTTTCGCCGAGGACCAGCTGCTGCAGATCACGGTGGATTTTCTGCAGCGGGCCCACGAATTGGATCTGGAATTTTCGCCCAGAGATGGCATTCACATCGTGCGCTATGCGTTGAAGCGCATGGCACAGGAGGAGGGGCATCCCCTGTCACAGGACGCGGCCTGGGAAGAGGCTTTGGAGCGGGTGTTGGGCGAGGAGTCCCTGGACCTGGAGCGCCTGGCCCGTGAGCGCCAACGGGCGCTGGGGGGGGAATCGCCGAAGATGGGTTTGGAGGATTTTTTCTTCGAAGAAGACGATCCTCTGCATCCCGGAAGGGACGACGAAAACATTACATGAATGGCGTTTTGGATCTGAGTCCCCGTCTCTCCGTGCTGCCCATTATCTACGGCAGCGGCGATTTCGCTCTGGAAGTGAAGCGTCGCCTCCAGCAACGGCAATACGACTGTCTGGCGGTGGCGCTGCCGCCTTCGTTTGCCAGCGAAGTGGAAAAAGGAGTAGAATACCTGCCGCAGGTTTCGGTCGTGTTACAGCCAGAAGCCACGGTAGAGGGCACCTATAGCTATGTACCCATCGATCCCTGTCAGGGAATCATCGCCGCCATTCGCGCAGCCATGGAAATGGATGTCGAGCGCGCTTATGTGGATCTAGAGACCGGGGTTTACGAAGAGCAAGAATTGATTTTGCCCGATCCCTATGCACTCAAGAAAGTGGTATTGGAGAAATTTTTGGCGGCCTTGTTGCCGGCTTTGCCGCCGCCGGTGCCCGGGGGGCAACGCCAGGATCGCATCCGCCGCATGGCCTACGAACTGCACTGTCTCGAGCTCGAATATGAGCACATTGTTTTCGTCTGTGCGGTGGCGGATTGGCCCTGGATTCGCCAGGCCTATCTGGAGCGCGCTACCTACCCGGCGCACGACCCCGTACCTGGATTGGCCCAGTTCCAGCGGGTGGCAGAAGAACACCTCTACTTCGTCCTGGGAGAACTGCCCTATATTACCTATCTATACGAACACCGCCGCGCCGAGTTGATGGAGGCCGAAAGCCTGGCCATAGATGGGATTAAAGCGCTTTTACTGGAAGCGCGGGAAAACTGGTTGGCCGAAGAGAATACCGAGGTTCGTGGCGCCACCCCGCAAAGCCTGAGTTTGCTGCTTAAGTACGTCCGCAACCTGACCTTGATGGACCATCGCCTGAGCCCGGATCTCTACGATCTAGCACTTGGCAGCAAGCAGGTTTTCGACGACGATTTTGCTCTGGCGCTGATCGATACCGCACGCGATTATCCGCCCCAGCGCATACCCTCCCCCCATGAAGATATTGGCATGGGGATGGGGCGGGTGGTCGATTCCGAAGGGGATGTGCACCGGTGCAAAAATAGGCTCCAGGGGGTGCCGCGCATCTGGCGCAGCCTGCCGCTGAGGCCGAAGCCGCCGGCACCGGAGCGCGACAAGTGGAGAATGCAGTGGGACCCCTTTGGACAGTGTTCGTACCCGCCAGAGGATCAAAGGGTCGAAAGCTTTCAGCAGCATGTGCGCGAACAGGCGCGGCTCTTGATTGGAGAAGACCAGGGCCGGACCGAGAAGTTTAGCGCCTCTCTCAAAGATGGTCTGGACATGCGGGAAACATTGCGAAACTGGCATACCGGCGATCTCTACGTGCGGGAGATGCCGCCGGCGCGCGGCAATATCGAAGTGGTCGTTTTTCTCTTCGACACTCCGGCTGACAGCAGGCGCTATTCCTGGTGCAGTACCTGGTTTGCCGAACACGAAGAAGAATCGACCCTCTGTTTTTACGCCACGGATTTCAGCCAGAAAATGGTCGGTCCGGGAATTGGGCAATCCCTCTATGGAGGCTGTTCCTTCCTTTTTCCACCTCGTCCAATTCCAGACATCTGGCAGGATCCCCGGTTCGATCATCTCACTGGTCTTGAGGAAAAACTGCTGGCCGGAGCTCTGTGGCACTCGCGCGAAAAGCGCGTAGTGCTGGTGGCGTCGCAGCCGCCCCAGGGGCGCTGGCGCCAGCTCGCTCGCCAGTACCAAAGGCAGTTGGTTTACTTGCCGCTCAAGCGTTTTTCAATGCAGACCATCAGTCGGCTGCGGCACTTCCACGTGCTCAATACCAAGGAAGTGCGCTCCTATGCCGCCCAGTTCATTCGTGATTTTCGTTGATCCCAATTAAGGGAAAGGAGAAGTATTTTGCCCATTATCGATCCGCACGTCCACGTATGGAAGAATGATCCGGCTTTTCCCTGGCCGGCCGAAAATAAGAACCCGCCGGCCGAGGACCGCACGGCCGAAATGCTGCTTGAAAATATGGCCGCCAACGGGGTGGAAAAGACCGTTCTGGTGCAGGTGATCCACTATCGTTGGGACAACAGCTACATCGCCCATGTAATCCAGCAGTATCCGGATAAATTCATGGCGGTGGGGCGGGTCAATCCCGAAGATCCGGCCAATGCTGACCACCTGAGCATGTGGACCGAGGAACGCGGGCTGCACGGAGTGCGCCTGAGCCCGGGGGCCGATGCCTCTGGTGACTGGTTCAAGGGTCCCCTGATGGACCCGCTATTTGCCCGCGCCGAGGCCTTGGGGGTGCCCCTGCTCTTGCTGACCCGGCCCAGCCGCTTGCTGGATCTGGCACGATTGCTCGAAAATTACCCGGATCTGGATGTGTGTATCGATCACATGGCCGACGTGCATCCCGATGATGAAGAGGGTTTGGGGATCCTCACGGACATGGCGCGTTTCCCGCGCGTCTACGTGAAGATCAGTCATACCTGGAGCATCTCGAGTCAGGCCTATCCCTGGTCCGATACCCATGCCATGGTGGATAAAGTTTACCAGGCCTTCGGAGCGCAACGGATTATGTGGGGTACGGATTGGCCGGTGTGCCTGGGCAAGGCCGAGTACGCGCAGGCTTTGAGCGTAGTGCGCGATGAGATGACCTTCATTGCCCCCGACGATCTGGAGTGGATATTGGGAAAGACCGTGTTGCAATTGTGGCCCTTCGGAGAAAAGTGAGGAAATACCCATGTTGAATATAGGAATTGTAGGAGCTGAAAACAGCCATACTGCATCTATAGCCAAAGTGTTGAATGTGGAAAAACAAATACGTGGGGTGCGGGTGACGCACGTGTGGGGTGAAACGCCCGCCTTTGCCCGCGCCGCTGCCGCGGCGGGCCAGATCCCCCACATAGTAAAAAAGCCCGAGGATCTCATCGGGGCGGTGGACGCCGCTGCCGTGGATCACCGCCACCCAAAATTTCATCTGCCGGCGGCCAAGCCCTTGCTCGAGGCGGGGATGCCGCTTTTCATTGACAAGCCTTTTTGCTATCGTCAGGGCGAAGGGCGACGTTTTTTGGCCCGGGCAAAGGAGCTTGGAGTGCCCGTGTGTTCGTTTTCTGTGGTGCCCAAACAAGCGGCTTTTGTCGCCCTGCAAAAGGAGGTGCGCAAGCTGGGACAGATTTACGCGGTGGTTTCTACCGGTCGCTGCGACATCAAATCCAAGTGGGGCGGAGTCTTCTTTTACGGCATTCACCAGGTCGACATGGTGCTGCGCATCCTGGGCTATGACATCGGGCACGTCCAGGTACACAAAGGGCGTGGGCGCAATCACCTGGCCACCCTGTCCTATAGAGACGGCAGCGTGGCAACGCTGAACCTGATCGACGGGGGGAATGCGCCTTTTCATCTGAGCGTCATCGGCGAAAAAGGACGCATCGATCAGACCATACAATACGATGCAAGCACGTATTTACCAGGGATTCGCTCTTTTGTTCGCCTCTTCCGGAGTGGCAAAACCGATGAGACCGAAGAGACCATGCTGGGACCGGTTGCCGTTCTGGAGGCGCTGGAAAAATCCATCGCCGGCAAGGGCAGGGTAAAGGTCAGCCTTTAAAGAGTTTCACACTTACAGATCTTCATGGAGAAGATACAGATGGCCATAAAAATAAAAACCGCCGAAGAAACCCGTTACGATGCCATCTCGCTCGGAGAGGTTATGATGCGTCTCGACCCGGGCGCCGTGCCCACGGCCCGGGCGCGCAGTGCTATCGTCTGGCACGGGGG
>CAXFTV010000335.1:0-5732 GCA_964005845.1 uncultured bacterium | reverse complement strand
GGAAGCCCGCCGGCGCCTGGCGGGGCGCCCCGCCAGGACTGGCGATAAAGCCGGTGGTCGCGCTACTTCGGACTCTCCAGCGCCGATCCGGGTTAAAGCCGGCGAGCGCAAGGGCGGCGATGCCGATTCCCGAAAACGCGGCGGTGGATGAGCTTTTTTAAACGTGTGCGGGACGCTATTTTGGGGGCTCCTGCAGCTGCATAAATCTTTGTCGTAAAGAAGGCCGGAATGCCCCGGCCTTCTTTTTTTTGCTGTAAATCAGTGGTCATGTAGGGGTAGGGGCGGTTTCGGGAGTAGTATAAACAGGTAGACGGGGTGGTATTGCACCTGGTCCTTCAGGGCAGCGGTACAAGTGCAAAGCTGCAGATCTCCCCAGATTCTTTTGCGCGGTGGGAGAGGATATTGAAAAACCCTCGAGAAATTTGTCGAAGATATGGTGAATAGGCGGCATCCAACCATCTTCATGCAATGGGGTGGAGTGGGATGGTTGGCCTGTGCGATGGCGCTCCTACCGGTTATTTCGACCTTCTCGGCAGCAGTGGCGGAGCAAACTTCGCTCAGTGCGGGGAGTCGAAACCAGGCCCACAGATCCAGCTACGCGGATGCAACCCATCCCAGCGATTCCTACTTTTCTCTCAATCGCGTTCTCGAGATCGATATCGAGATGGCGCCCGCCGACTGGGAGCAATTGCGCCGGCAAACGCGGACCCTCTTCGATATCCTCAGCGGCGACTGCCTCGCCAGTCCCCAGGCAGATGTATTCTCCTGGTTCCGCGCGAGCGTCAGTGTAGATGGCGAAACCTACGGCGAAGTGGGGGTGCGAAAAAAGGGTTTCCTCGGTTCCTTGAGCACCGTGAAACCTGCGCTCAAGCTTCGGTTCGACAAATTCATCGACGACCAGTTGCTCGGTGGCGTCATGCAGCGCTTGACCCTGAACAATAGCAAGCAAGACGCCTCGATGATCAATACTTGTTTGGCTTCCGGCGTCTTTGCCGCCGCCGGTCTGCCGACGCCCCGCTGCAATTTTGCAACCGTTTCTGTAAACGGGGAAAAGCTGGGACTTTACGTCCATGTCGAGAGCGTCAAGAACGCCTTTCTCGCAGGTCATTTCGCCGACCCTGGAGGCAATCTCTACGAAGGCACGGTGAGCGATTTTCGTCCCCAATGGCGCGGCACTTTTGTTAAGAAGACCAACCGGACTGCCGCCGAGTGGTCCGATATCGATGCCGTGGTAGAAGCACTGCAGGATCCTTCAGCGGCCGGACTGGAAAAGCTCGAAGCGGCAGTGGATTTGGAGTCTTTCCTCACCTTCTGGGCAACCGAGGTTCTGGTTGGCCACTGGGACGGCTACGCCGGCAATCGCAACAATTTTTACCTCTACCGCGAGCCAGGAGCCCCCTTCGTTTTCATACCCTGGGGCCTAGATCAGGTGTTTAGCTCGATCGACGGCCCCTTCGATAATTTCAGATCGCCGCCCTCGGTAACGGCCCACGGCGCCATTGCCCACCGCTTGTATCGTGGCGCAGCGACGCGGCAGGCCTATGTCGCACGGCTCGTGGAATTGCTCGATACGGTCTGGAACGAAGAACAATTGCTACGACAGGTCGACGAGATGGCGGACCTCGTGCAGATTCATGCGCTGGCGGCGAGACGGGGAAAGGCTAGGAGCGATACCGAAAGGGTGCGCCGCTTTATCCGCCAGCGCCGAGCCGCAATTCTCGCCGCTATCGATCCGCTGCCGCCCTCCTGGCCCTGGCCTCTCACGCCGGCCGATATTTGCTGGCCGCAGGTCGGCATCTTTGATCTGGCATTCGCGACGACCTGGGGCTCCAAAGACAATGAAGCAGCCTCGAAGGATGGACGGGTCACTTTTGCCAATTACCAGTTGGGGCGGGACCAGCAAGGGCTAAAAAATCCCTGGGCCACGGCCGGGATCGAAGATGAGGACGGGAGACGAGAGTCAGAAAATACACCGCGGGCATCCATTTCCGCGCTCGGCTTCAGGCCCTCGGGGGATCTGGACATCCTCACTATTCTGCTGCCGCTGGAGCGGGTGAAAAGCGGCTCCAGCGTAGTGTTTGGTAGCGCGGGAGTAGAAGGTTTCCGCCTGGTGCTGCCCCCTCCTTATTCCGCAGTCAAGACTTTTGAGATGGTCGGCCGGGGCGGGATCGATTTTGTCGAAGTCAGTACAGAGCCCGGGGCAAAAGTGTCGGGGCGATTCTATGGCTCCATCTTCAGTTTCGACAACAAGGCCGAACCTTTCGTACCCGCTTACGAGCCCGGGCAGGTCGAAGAAATAGTGGTCGATATCGGTCTGCTCATCAACGAGGTCGCCGCGCGCGGTGAACCGCTCGACTGGTTCGAACTCTACAATGCCACGGACGTGCCTATAGAGTTGGGCGATTTTCTCTTCGCAGACGATCTGGACAGCGAGAGCAAACGCGTGCCTTTCCCCGCCGCTGCCCGCCTGGAGCCGGGTGCCTATCTGCAAATTCAATTGGACAAAGGCGGTTGGCCCGGTTTCGCCCTGGGCCGCGGCGAAGCGCTGGGGATCTGGACCGTGGAGGGCCAGCTGGTCGCTCGCATCGACTGGGAGGCGGGACAGGCCGATGAGGGCACCAGCTTCGCGCGCGTGCCCGATATCAAAGGGGAATTCCAGACCGTTGGCAATCCTACTCCAGGGGCGCCGAATAGCATCCAGACGCTGGTAGCAGAAGAGGCCGGCCGTGCACCCGCGACATTTCGGTTGCGCGGCAACTGGCCCAACCCCTTTAATGCCAGCACCGCCATCGCCTTCGATTTGCCGCGCCCCATGCCGGTGAGCCTGGTCGTCCACGATGTGCTGGGTCGCCCGGTGCGCACGCTGCACAGGGGTCAGATTCTGGCAGCAGGTTTGCAGCACACTACCTGGGACGGTCGCGATGGGCACGGCCGGACGATGGCGACCGGCATCTATCTCTACGAGCTCAGGGCCGGAGATAATTTCACCGCGGTGGGCCGGATGGCGCTGATTCGCTAGCCCGACTTCTGGGCCTGGCGATACTCCTCCGAGTCCCAACCCGGATATTGCTCTTCCAGTAGCTTCAGCGTCTGTTCCGTGTAATAGGGATGATCCGGGGGAGGGAAGCGCCAGAGCTGGCGCTGGGTCGCCGTCAGAGTGCCGATGAATTCCTGAAATACGGGCGCGCCCTTGCCCAGATGGGTATAATGTCTGAAACCCTCCCAGTAGTGATCGGCGCGGCCGAAGCTATAGCCAAAGGTAAAACGCTGTCCCACGGTGCCGGTATAGGCGGTGGCACTGTGCCAGGTATAGTTGGTGAAAATGCACAGGGTTCCGGCTTTGCACACCAGGGGTACGCAGCGGCTCATGTCGCGCCCCTGCGACTTGGGGATCAGGCGCAGGGGCGCCTGGTCCTCCCCGACGTCCTCCAGGTGAATCCAGAAACCAATCTGGCCGAATTCGCGCAACTCCGCGCTCATTGGCAACAACGAATTATTGCCGTTGTCGATGTGCAGTCCGGAATCGTCGCAACCGGTGCCGCCGCCCTGGTGCCCGGGATAGCGGGCGATCAGGCAACCCACTCGCATATGCAGGTCTTGCGCCTTGAGCCACTTGCGGGCAAAGGCGATGCTTTCCTCGTCCATGGCGGCCTGGTAAAGCGCCATTTCCTCGTGGGGAAAGCACACCAGCAGGCTATTGCCGGCCTGGTCCTGAGGGGGCTCGGCCCTGATTTTTTCCCAGGTGGGGAGAATCCGCCGCTGGGCCGCCTGCAGTGTTTCGAGTTGGGCGCCGCTGATAAAGTTGGGGATAATGATGAACCCTTCGCGGTCGAGTTCCCCGATGTGTGCATCAGTCAGTTTACTCATTGTTCGCTCCTGTTTGAGTCTAGAAACTGGAAAGCAAATAAACTCGCCTGATAAAGATGAAAAACCAGGCGGACCGGCTCGTTCCACAGCGAGCGCAGATCCGCCTTTCCGCACCAGCGCACGCGGTGCCATATCTGCTCGGGATCGTCGCTGCAAACCGGGGCGCAGGCGGTGGCGGAGAAGCCTTCATAGGGTTTGAAGTCGGGAGCTAAGATTTCTACCCGAATATGGCCGCCGCAACAATCGGCGTTGATTCTGAGCGCATCGCCCTCGAAGACGAATTGGCGGGTGATGACTCGCCCCTGTTCGTAGCTCGGTTTTAGTTCGGCCCAGCCGTCTTCGCGCAGGATGAGGGCATTGATGGCACGCCGGCGCCGCAGTCGCTGGTGCCCTTCCATCCAGGTTTTTTGGGCCGCTTCGTAGGCGTCCTCGGGCACGATGGAAAAATCGGGCGGGGGGTCGTACCAATGCTGTTTATCCGATGTGGCGTTGTAGAAGATATGGGTTTTGCCCCGGTGGACCAGTTGGCCGGCGACGGTTGGGGCAACGAAGCCATAATCACAACTGCCGGGTTTGCGGTTGTCGGCCCAGGGAGCTGTTCCGCCAGCCCGCTGCCAGCGCTTGCCGTCCCGGCTGCAGTACAGGCTCAAGCGGGCATGGGCGATGTCGCGCCAATTCACATCATTGCGCCGGGACCACAGCTTTTCCGCCAGGAATTCGGTCACCAGGCCAATGTACAAACTGCCGATCTTGCGCACCGACATATCGTGAAATTCCAGATGCGGAGGCAGGTTGGGTTCCCAGTCGGCGGAGAGCACGACCTCCTTGGGCGACCAGTGGATAAAATCCGCACTCTCCTGGCGCCCTACCTGACGCTTGCGGTGGATGAAATTCCAGTGGTGGGAATATTGGCTGTAGGCAATCCATTTTTGCACCGCCTCGTCCCAGATGATGCGTTGAAAATGGTGGTGGCGCCGGGCGGTGTCCTGGTTGATGGTGGTCCAGCACAAGCCCTCGGCAGAAGCGGCGAGGGTTGATGTTGTGCGCTGGCCTCTAGAGCGCGCCAGATCGTGGGCATTGTAGACCAGCAAATACTTGCGCTCCGGGTCGCTCTGGTCGTGGTTGAGGACGAGACCGATGTGGTGTCCAGAGTCTTCGAGGACGATATTCGTCGCCCGCTGTTCTTTGTAGGGGCGGCAGGCCTCGCTCAAGGGTTTTTCCCAGTGCAGACAATCGCTCGATTCGGCATAACAAAGTACCATATTGCTATCGCCGAAGACATCGGTGCCCAGGGGGATGGCGTACCAGAGCTTGAACTTAGCGTCATCGGGGTCTTGCAACGCGGCCACCGGAAAGGAACTCTGGCGGTGCTCCCAGGGCAGTTCGCCGAGTTGGATCAGGGGTTCCTCCGGGCGTTCGGGTTGTGGAAATGAGCGCTCTATACCTTCGAGATGGTCGAGGATGAAATTGTCGAGAAAGAGTTGCTTTTCCCGACCAATATGGAGAAATGGAATCTCGTAATCGGGAGGGAAATAAGGGTATTGGCTATCGATGGGACGCTCTCCAGCCAGCGTTTCCTGCATCTTTTGTTGCACCTCGAGGGCTTCGGTCGGGCTCTTTTTTTCTGCCTGGTCGGGCATGGGCAAGCCTCCTTTCCTCAGCAACAAGCCAAAGAGATTGGCCAGTGAAGGGCTAGATGAAATAACGAAATATCCGGCCCCCCTGGGGCCGGAGGACCGGCGCGGGGGCTGGGCGAAATAGGTTGCTACTCACACCAGAATGCATACAGGGAGGCCTGGAGCAGGTGAAATTTGAGGCGCAGCGGACGGCCCGCCAGGGCCGCCAGATTGTCGGCGCCTCGCCAG
>CAXFTV010000334.1:0-3501 GCA_964005845.1 uncultured bacterium | reverse complement strand
CGCCGGGGTGCCGGTGATGATGCGCGATTTCCGCAAGGGCGGGGAAGCCGACCGCTTTGGCGGCGGCGGCGCCGAAGCGCGGCAAAGGAAGATAGCCGAGAAGCTCTACCGCCCGGATCCGCTCCAGCGCGCCCGCTTCCAGAAACTCGGCCGCGGCGACGGCAGCAATGCCGTGGTCGGCGTCTCGGCTGAGGCGCTCTCCATAGCCGTCCTGGTACTCGACGAGGACGAGGTCGACTATATCGGCATGCTGGTCGTCGACTACGCCATGCAGGATCTGCTGGCGCTGGGCGGCATCCGGGAAACCCCCGCCGAGCACGCCGTCCACCTGGCCCTGAGCCGCCATTCCGAAGCGCTGCTCTTCCAGAACAGCCGCGGCGAGTACGCGCTCGATGCGGCCGCTATAGGCCGCATCGGCGCCCTTGCCGCAGCGACCGATTCCGCCCGCACCGAGGAGCTGTCCCTGAGCGGGCTGCCGGGCACCTGGGCGCTGGAGTTGCGCTCCCACCCCGGGCTGGGCATCGACATCGGCATGCTGCGCAACATTACCGAAGCCACCCGCACCTGGCGCCAGGCGAGTTTCAGGAGCCTGGTGGCGCTGCTGAGCATTCTCGTCCTGTCGGGGATTCTGATCGGTCTGGTGGTAAGCCGCATCACGCGCTCCATCGGCGCGGTTTCGGCCGCGGCCCAGGAAATTGCCGGCGGCAATCTGGAGCAGGATATCACAGTCGCTTCGCAAGACGAGCTGCGCGGCCTGGCCGACTCGTTCAATACCATGTCGGTTTCCCTGCGGCAGACCATGAGCAATCTCGAAGAGCTCAACCAGACGCTGGAATCCCGGGTCGCCAGGCGCACCCGCGAACTCGAGTCCGCCAACACCCTGATCGAGGAACAGAAGTGCGAGCTCGAAGAAGAACTGGTCAAGGCGCACGAAATGCAGATGCGCCTGATGCCCGAAAGGGCGCCGCAGGTAGCCGGTTTTGATCTGGCCGGCGAGTGCCGCACGGCGACCCATGTGGGCGGCGATTTCTTCCAGTACTTCGCGCTCCCTGACGGCCGCATCTGCTTCGTCGTCGCCGACGTCACCGGCCACGGCATGGAGGCGGCGGTGCCGACCATGGTCTTCAGCGGCCTCCTGGGCAATCAAATCGCCTACTCCAACTCGCCCGAGCACCTCTACGGCAAATTGAATCAGTCGCTCTACGACCTGCTGGAAAAGCGCACTTTCATCTGCTTTGCCATGGGCGAACTGGCCGTGGACGAGGGCCGCGTGCGCATCTGCAACAGCGGCTGTCCCTACCCCTATCACTACAATCGCGCGACCGACACCGTCAGCGAGATCTGCCTGGACGCCTTCCCCCTGGGGTTGCGGGAAAACGCTTCCTACGAAGTCTTCGAGACCCTCCTGGAGCGCGGCGACCGCATTGTCCTGTGCTCCGACGGGATCGTCGAAGCCAGCGATGTCAGCGGCGAAATTTTCGGCTTCGAGCGCACCGCCGAAGCCATCCGCACGGCCTGCCATGCCGATCTCGACGCGGGCGCGCTCATCCAGCACGTTTTCAGCGCCGCCAGCCAGTTCAGCCAGCGGATCGAGCGGGAAGACGATCAGACTATGGTGGTCCTGCACGCCACTTCCTGAGAGCGGGGCGGTAGCCGCGTTTTGATCCCGGTCTCAGCCGCGCGCCGGTTCGGCCATTTCGGCGCGCGCCCGCGCGCTCAGTGCGGCCAGGTGGCCGTCGTTGGCCAGGACCTGTTCGAGGTGGACCAGGCGCTCGGGGCCAGCCGTTTCCACCATGGCCTGGCCGTAGCCGCGCTCGACCCAGAAGCGGGCGCCGCCGCACAGGTAGTCGCGCAACTCCTGCAGGCGTTCGCGCGGATAGCGCTGGCACAGGTTCATGGTGAACATGCGCCGCCGCGCACTGCCCCCGAAGGCGGCGTGCTTGGTATTGTGGTTGAAGCAGACGATGTCGCCCGGCTGCGTCTCCAGCGCCAGGGCGGGTACCGCCGCCGGCTCCAGGCCCCAGCTTGCGGCACTTTCGCGCACTTGCTCCTGCAGACTCTCTCCATAGGCGTCGCCCGGCCGGTGGCTGCCGGGGATGACGCGCAGGCAACCCGAATCGCGGCCCAGGGGATCCAGGTAGAAAGCGATCTTGATGTGCAGCAGATCGCGGTGCCAGCCGTCGGAATGCCAGCGGGTATCGCCGGTGTAATAGTTGCCGTCGCTGCCCATGTAGTTGAAGTCGGTGCCGAGCAGCGAGGTCGCCAGGCCGGCGATGCGGGGGTCGTCCAAAAGCGACGAGAGGCGGGCGTCGCGGTCGATGAACTGGGCCAGGCAGGAGCGCTGCACGCCCTCGTGCGGGCGGCCGTTGTGGCCGCCGCCGCAGCGCGCCCACAGGGCCTCGA
The DNA here is from genome assembly GCA_964005845.1 of uncultured bacterium. Lineage (GTDB taxonomy): Bacteria > Latescibacterota > UBA2968 > UBA8231 > UBA8231 > CAXFTV01. The sequence continues at coordinate 1,098 of CAXFTV010000334.1, read as the reverse complement.
AATCGTGGAGAATCTCGTCGATGCGGTCGTCGAGGAGGCCGGGTAAGGCCAGAAAACCGAAGGTCTCGAAGTGGGCTTTTTGCGCTTCGCTGAGGCCAATAGGGTCCATGGCGGGGTCCTTTCTTTCGGGGTTCGCAGCTGCCCGGCGCACCCCCGGGCAGCCAATCGAGAAATCTTCAATAAGGAAAGAAATTTTTTCAGGGTATTCAAGCCGAGCCGCAGCATCAGACCAGGTCGCAGTGGCGATAATGCGCCTGCAGTCAGCGGTAGAAGAGGAAATGACTCACCGCTACCAGCGTTCCAGTGCCGATAGAAGAGGCCACGTACTTCAGGTGCTGCGAAACGGTCAACCACCCCAGCGTGCAAATAGGGAAAACCGAGAAAGTTGTCGGGCCCGGGGAGGACAGCCCGGGGTGCTGGGCAAAAAGTGGCAGGGATGCCTTTAATGAGCGCGAAAAGGGGGGCTTTGCGGCGCCAGAACCGCATTGCGCAATTAGCTCACAGGGAATATTTTATGCGCGTCGTTCCAGTCCGGCGCTGCGATTTGGTTGCCGCGCTTTCCGTCTCGCTCCGGCGCTGCCGGCGGATCGTCGCGGGGTTGCAGTCCGGCCGCGTTGGTGCCATAAAGCAAAAAATGAGAGATTTGACTCATACACGGGAAAAGGTGATGGCATGAATATGACCCAGGCGCTCGGGGAGCTGGGCGCCCACGAAGAGCTGCTGAGCACAGCGGAGAAACGCGACCTCGACACAAAGGGTTTTGCCGTGCTGCCCGGTGTTATCGATGCCGAATGGCTGCAGGGGCTGCGCACCTCCTTCGAGGAGCTGTGCGCCAAAGAAGGCGTCCACGCCGGGATAGAGGTGCATCAGGAAGAGGGCGCCCGGCGCTTGTCCGATCTGTCCAACAAGGGCACCGTCTTCGATGGCGTCTATACCCACCCCAGGGTACTGGCCGCAGTCCACTACGTCATCGGGCGCGACTTCAAGCTTTCATCGCTCAACGCCCGCGATGCGCTGCCGGGCAAGGGGCAGCAGGAACTCCACGCCGACTGGGGCGAGGACTACGACGGCCGTTTCCACGTGTGCAATTCGGTCTGG
>CAXFTV010000333.1:0-10736 GCA_964005845.1 uncultured bacterium | reverse complement strand
CATTACCTGGGTCAGATTGCGGTAGCGGCTGCGCTCGTAGACATGCTGGTGACCGCAAAGATACAGATCGGCCCGGGACTGGAGCAAGAGCGGCAGCAAAGTTCCCTGCGCGCGGGTGTCCTCGTCGTAGCCCAGGGACGAATCCACGTTGTGCAGAATCCAGGGGCTGGCGAAGATGGGATAGTGGCCAGCAACTACCAGGGCGCGGGCCCGGCGGGTCCGGCGCAGGTGTCGCCGCAGCCACTTTTCCTGGGCCGAGCCTGCGATAAAACCGCCTTTGTGGCGCCAGGGCACCACATCGAGGCCGATAATGTGGATTCCCTGGATAGTGGTGGCATAGTAGGGGGTCCGTCCGTCGCGGCCGGTCCGGCGCAGGTAGGTCTCGAGGGACAGATCGCTGCCGGTGGCGTCGTGGTTGCCCGGCACGCACAGGAGCGGACACACTTTTTTCAGCGGTTTGAGAGCTTCCCGGTAGTCGTTCCAGTATTCTTCGACCCGGGCCTTTTCTTCCGGGGTATCGTTGACGGCGCCGTGGATGTGGTCACCCGAATGGATCACAAAGGCGGGCCGCTGCCGCGCTATTGCCTCGATCAGGCGGCGGGCGGTTTCATCGCTGGTGCTTTTTTCGGCCTTGCCGGTGCCGAATTGCAGATCGCTGATGTGGATCCATTGCAGCATGGATTTGTCCTTTTTTTTCGCTGTCTGGTGGATTGTATTGCGCGCCATCGGCGAGCGCTTGATCGGGAGTTTTACCTCTGGCTTTTTATGGTTTTTGGAGGTGCGGGAATTTTTGCTGGCGGCGTCGATATTGCGGCGTTCTCGGATGGACGGCAGAAAGAGGCTGCCCAATCCATGCCGCCCCGTTGGCCCCAAAAACGCGGCCGGCAAAACCTCCGACCGGGCCCCATAGCGCCGAGCGGTGAGTCGGCGATCTCAAGTGTGCGGGAACTGTGGGGCGCGCCGGGTTGCAGGCTTGGGTTTTGGGTAAAAATAGGTTTGGTGCTCCGCTGGGCCGGTTATATATTACAGTGCCGCAAAAGTGGGGTCAAGTGGCGTGCTACCCGGCAGATTGACAATCCCCGCCATGGAGAATTTACAAAAAATCGGCGCGCGATCAAAGCGTATCCGCGGTCGCATTTGCCACTCAGAGAAAGGATTTCCCATGAGCGTAGAGATTGGCACTGCCCCGGATGCCTGGGGCGTGTGGTTCCCGGACGATCCCAAACAGACGCCGTGGCATCGCTTCCTGGACGAAGTGGCGGCCGTGGGCTACGAGTGGATCGAGCTGGGTCCCTACGGCTACCTGCCCACGGATCTGGCCACCCTGCGGTCCGAGCTGGCACGCCGCAATCTAAAGATTTGCGCCTGTGTAGTGGAAGGCAATCTGGAAGAGGCGTCGGCGTGGCCCGAGCTCGAGCGCCAGATCGTGGGCGGCGGCGAGCTGGTGGCCGCCCTGGGCGGGCACTTTCTGGTGCTGATCGACGAGGCCTATTTCGATTTGAACACGGGGGCCCCGAGCGGCCCGACCCGGCTGCGCGAAAGCGCCTGGAAACGCCTGGTCGAGACCACTCACAAAGTCGCCGAAATCGCCCGCGCCCGCTTTGGTCTGCAGCTGGTTTTCCACGCCAATGCCGAAACCCATGTCGAATGCGAAGACCAGATCGAGTTGCTGCTGCAACAGACCGATCCGGAGATGGTGGGGCTGTGCCTGGACACTGGCCACCACGCCTACTGTGGCGGCGATCCGGTGGCGTTTATTCGCCGCCACCACCAGCGCCTCCGGCACCTCCATCTCAAGAACGTCGACGGCCGGGTTCTCAAACGAGTGCGCGAGGAGAGAATTCCCATGCCCCACGCCGTGGCCCAGGGCGTGTTCTGCGCCCTGGGCGCGGCTGCGGGAGCGGTGGATTTCGCCGCCATACGAAATGTGCTCCACGAGGTGCAGTACAGCGGCTTCGCCCTGGTCGAACAGGACATGTACCCGGTGCCCTTTGACCTGCCCTTGCAGATTGCCCGCCGCAGCCGCGCCCACCTGCGCGAAATTGGCCTGGGATAGAGTTTATAGACGAGGAGGAGACGAGGATGGATCTAGCTGGCAGAGTAGCCATTGTAACCGGCGCGGCATCGGGGATCGGGCGCGCCGCCGCCCAGGTGCTGGCAGAGGCCGGAGCCGCCGCCGTCGCCATTGCGGATATCCAGGCCGAAGGGGCGCGGGAAACCTGTGCCCGTCTCGAATCGAGCACCCGGGCAAAGGGGCTGGTGGTGCAGACCGACGTCGCCGAAGAAGCCCAGGTAGAGCACCTGGTGCAGACCACCCTAGATCAATTCGGCCAGGTGGATATTCTGGTCAACAACGCCGGGATCTGTCCGATGGCCACCTGGGACGAGGCGACGCTGGCGGATTGGCATCGCATCCTGGCGGTCAATCTCACCGGTGCCTACCTGTGTTCCAGGGCGGTCTTGCCGCACATGAGAAAAAGACAGTACGGTCGGCTGGTCTACATTTCCTCGGTGGGCGCCTTTCAGGGCAGCGTGACCGGGCACGTGGCGTACGGGGCGAGCAAGGCGGGTATGATCGCGCTGATGAAAGTCGCGGCCAAAGAGTTTGCCGGGGAAGGCATTCTGGCCAATGCCATAGCGCCGGGGAGCATCGAAACGCCCATCACCAATAGCTTTGGTCCGGAGGCCAAAAAGAAGTACGCCGAGGCCACGCCCCTCAAGCGCCAGGGCACGGCAGAAGAGCTGGCGAATGCCATCCTCTTCCTGGTTTCGGAGCGCGCCACCTATGTGAACGGCGCTACCCTGCACGTCAATGGCGGTTCGTTGCTGGTTTAAAAAAAAATACAGGAGAGGCTATGAAATCGCATCCCGAATGGGTTATGGATCAGAGGGATTTTCCAATCTGGCTGGCGCCCAATGAAGCGCGGCGCGTCAGTCTGCTCGTCGGCAAAGAGACCTGCGGCGCCCAGCACCTTGCAGCCGGTTTGTTCTGGCTGGCACCCGGGCGCGAGACCGATGCCGACATCCATCCGGACGCCGAGGAAATCTACTACGTCGTCAGCGGCACCGGGCGGCTGGTCATGGACGGCGAGGAGTTTCGCGTAGCAAAAGGCCAGACCGTCTACATCGCGGCCGGCGTCGAGCACCAGTCCTTTAACGACGGCGAAGAAGACCTTTGTTATTTCTACGCCTTCGCTCCGCCGCCTTCGGGTGCGCCCAAACAGGAGGCGGAAAACTGGACGCGGATACAGTAGTTTGCCGGGAGCGGATTGAGGCGCGATAGCGACGAGGAGAATGCGCATGAAACTTGGAATCAACACTGGTTTCCTCAAGAAGTTCGATTTTGCCACCGGCCTCAAGTGGTGTCAGAACCACGGAGTCGTGGCGGCCGAGGTCAGTGCCACGGGCGATTCGCGGCCCTTCTGCGATGTCGAGCAGCTGCTCGGAGATCGGGGCGAATTGGATCGCTGGCTCGCGGCCTATGCCGCCCACGGGGTCGAACTCTACTCGTTCAGCGGCCACGGCGCGCCGCTGACGCCGGAGCGCGAAAAGGCGGCCGCGTACTCGCGCCAGTTTCGGCGCGCCTGCGAGTTGATGGAGCGCGTGGGGGTGCCGCGCATGGCGCTGGTTGCCGGTTTGCCCGCAGCGGCCGAGGGGGACAGCATGCCCAACTGGATCACCAACGCCGATGCGCACGGCTTGCGCGGCGCCCTCGAATGGCAGTGGGAAAAGCGCCTGCTTCCCTTCTGGCGGGAACACGGCAAGATCGCCCGGGACCACGGCGTCACCCTGTGCTTCGAAATGCAGATCAACGATATGCTCCACACCCCGGTCAAGCTGCGCCAGCTGCACGACGAACTCGGCCCGGTGGTGGCCTGCAATTTCGATATCTCGCATATGTGGGTGCAGGGAATCGACCCCTTCGAAGCAATGCACTACCTGGGCGATCTGATCCAGAACGTCCACCTCAAGGACACCCTGATCCACCAGTCCAATTGCCGCCTGCGCGGCATGTTCGACACCACCGGTTCGGAGGCCTACCGGCAACGTGGCTGGACCTTTGCCCCGCCCGGCTGGGGCCACGGCGAGCAGACCTGGCGCGAGGTCATCGCCACCCTGCGCTTTCTGGGCTACGAGGGCATTCTCTCGCTGGAAATGGAGAGCGAGTACATGGAAATGCAGGAGGGTCTGGAAAAAGCCGCGGCATTTATCCGCCCCCTGGTGCTGGAACTGCCGCCGGGGCCGCCGTGGTGGCAGATCATGGGCATGGACGAGGATTGAATGTGGGTGCGCGCGTGGCCCAACTCTACCACCAGACTGGCGACTGCGTGCCGTTGGCAGCGAGCAAGGCCGGCCCGGCCGGAAACTCAGGAGCTTAGATCATGAACAACGAAATTGGTTTTTTCCTCAACCTGGATCAGGGCGCCATGAGCGATGAACAGGTCGTGGCCATGCTGGCGCAGACCGGCTACCAGTGCATTGAATATTCGCTCCGCCACCTGCATCCGCAGCAAATGTCCAGGGCCCGGATGCAGGAGCTGGTACGGCTGACCGAGGGCGGCGGCCTGAAGATTTCGGAGTGGGTGGTACAGCGCGAATTCGTCCACTTCGACAACGGGGTGCGGGCGCGGGAAATTCAGCTCACCGCCGATTGCCTGCGCGCTGCCTCCGATCTGGGGGTCGGGGTCATCAACTGTTTCACTGGTCCGGCTCCGTTCATGGGTATCGGCTCACCCATCCTGCACCAGGAGATCGACGAAGGCACCGCCTGGGGCATGGTCTGCGATGCCTGTGACCACCTCATCCCGGTGGCCGAAGAAGCCGGGGTGAAGATCGCCGTGGAGGCGGTTTACGGCATGGTCTGCCGCGAGTACTACACCCTGGCCGAACTCATGCGGCGCTACGATTCGGCCAACTTCGGCGTCAATTACGATCCGTCCCACATGGCCCTGCACTACAATGCCGTGCCCTGGACGGTGCAGCAGCTGGCGCCGCGGATTTTTCACTGTCACGTCAAGGATGTGGCCGGGGTGCCGGGCAAGGTGCTCGGCGATACCTTCGCCTTTCCCTTTCTGGGCGAGGGCCGGGTGGACTGGCCGGGTTTCTTTGCGGCCATGAAAGAGATTGGCTACGCGGGTTGTCTGAGCGTGGAATTCGAGGCTTTCGACTACTTTGACACGACGCTGCAAAAGGACCTGAGCCGGGCGGCCGAACTTTTTCTCCGCGACTTCCGCAGTTTACAGGAACAGTACGGGTAGCGGCCAGTTGCCGAGTTTTGCGGCGCCCCGGTACCGGTTCTGAATAAGGGGAGCGGGTTTGCGCTCCGCTCCCCTTATTCAGAACCCTTTGATCCAGAAGCCCGCGACAGCGCCCTGGTCGAAATTTATCGCCCGGCTCCAGCGCTAGGGCTGGAAAGAGGGGTTTATCTGAGAAGCCCGCTTCTTCCATGCCCTTAGAGAGCCGTTCTCAAACGCTGCCCTAGCCCAGTGTGCGCACCTTGTCGGCGACTTCTTTTGCGGTGTCGAAAAAGTAGTCGACATCGCCGCCGATACTGAAGAAGTGGACCCCCTGGGGGCGCCATTTTTCGACGACTTCGAGATCGTAGCCCACCGAGACGCCGACGAACAGGTCGGTCTCCCGCGCTTTGGCAAAAACGGTTTCGATGACCGCCTGCACCTCCGGATCGGAGTGCTGCCCCAGCTTGCCCATGGAACCCGAGAGGTCGTTGCGTCCCAGGACGATGCCGTCCAGACCCGGGGTGGCGAGAATGGCATCCAGTTCGTCGACCGCGTCGATGTGTTCGATCTGGACGAAAACCAGGATCTGCTCCTCGGCCACTTCCAGGTACTCGGCCATGGAGTCGATGCCGTACATATTGCGCATCGGCCCAAAGCCCCGCACGCCCTTGGGCGGGTAGTGGCAGGCCTGGACGGCTTTCAGGGCCTCTGCGGCGGTGCGGATCATGGGCACGACAATGGCGGCCGGACACATGTCCACGACTGGTTTGATCAGGACCGGATCGTTCCAGGCGATGCGCACCATGGCCGCGGCCCCGGTGCCGCGCAGGGCAATGATGTGATTCAGGAGCGCCGGCAGGTCGAGGTGGGAGTGTTCCATTTCGATCCAGACGAAGTCGTTGCCGGCTTCGGCGGCTACTTCGGCCATCAGGGAGTCGGTGACCTGCACGGAGGTGCCGACGCAGATCTCGCCGTCGAGCATGCGCTGTCTGAAAGTGTCTACGCCATTGTGGAAATGCATCGAAGAAGCTCCTTTCTTATGGGCCCCGGATGGTGGACCGATTTTTCTATGCGGCCGCGCTAGTTGCAAAGAGGGCAAAAATTCGTTGCCCTCCTCAGCCCATTCCCCTCCCTGCTCCGGTTATAGCATGGCGGAATTTTTTGCGGCTCTACCCGGTCTGCTGCCCGACGGTCCGGGGCGAGGATACTATCAGTATAGTACGAAACGCGGTAGATGGGCAAGCTTTGCGGCCAGCGGCCAGAAGAAGCTGCGGCGGACATTCCGGCCGAGGGGCCGCATGGGCGGTTTTCCGGATTCGATTGTTCAGGGCTCCGGGGGGGCTTGGAGGCGGCAGACGAGGTCTACCGACGCGCCCTTCGGGGGCAAGCGGCCGGCGCGAATGCGGAAGCGGGTGGTCTCGTCGACGTAGTCGCGCACGGTATAGGCGGCGTTGCCGATCTTGGCGCCGGGGCAGCTGTACAGGCAGATGCCGCAGCCGGATTTCCAGATGGGGATATTGGCCAGGTGGCCGCCAAAGCGGAACTCAAAACCCTTTCCCCCAGGATCTTCCAGAAGTTGCGCAAGGGGCACCGGTTCCGCGCGCCCGGCCCAGTGCAGACCGATCCATATCGGGGTGCCTTCGATGACTTTTTCCGGGGCGCGGCTGTGGCTGTCCCGGCGCGCTTCCCAGGTATCCATGCCGAGGGCGTTGCCGGGGCTGGCGCCGGCTGCGATCAGGGCCGCGTGCAGGGCGCGATCGCCGACCGGGGTGGTGAGCAGGGCATTGCCGGCGGCACCGCCTTTTTCCCATGCCAGGAGATGGTAGCCCGGCATGCCGAAGTGGCGGGTAAGGGCGCCTTGAAAGCGGTCCGGGTGGATGGTGGCGGCGACGCGGACTTCGCCGCGTTTGGAGTCGACCCGGAGGGCATCGGCGGCGGCGGTGGTCGGGAGGAGGGCCAGGCCCAAGGTTGCGGCGAGGTTTAATATTAGCGGCAGTGCGTCCTGCAAGCGGCGATTGAGCGAACCCCTGCTCGGCCTTGCCGGCTCTATGATCGGGATATGTCCGCATGCGGCGATTCTCATCTGGCCTGCTCTTGTTGCAGCAGCGAAAGGTTGGGGCTCGGGAACTCGTTCTGGGCGGCCCGGCAACTGCCGCCCTGGTGCCGGGCGAGGCGGATATCTAGCCTGCATTGGTATGATATAAACAAGACCAAGATCGCGCCAGTCCGGCGCCGGCGTCCTCGATTGCGGGGCGCAGAGCCGATTTTTGCCCGCGTTGCAGGATTCCGGCACTGCTCCCGGGGCCCGGGCGGTTGAATGGTTCTGTAGCTCTGCTATATTATCTTTGCTTTTGCGGCATGTAAATAGAGACTATAGGTACAACCGGATATCGCGGTGATCGCGCCGCACCGCAGGAGCGCGGGTCGAGGTCGGGAAGATATTTGTCGGCGGCGTTTTCTCGAGGTTGGGGAGCGAGAGTGTCCCGGGGCGCACAAAACGACAGCGGCAAATCTCCCCGCCGGAGCCGCCCTCCGTTCCGCACACCTGGAAAGACAAACCAGCGAGAGGAAATCCGCAATGCATAAAATTTTAAGAACGATTTGCGCCACCCTGCTGGCCCTCGCCGCCGGCAGTGCCGCCGAGGAAAGCGAAGCCATCAAAATCGGCGTGCTCTACCCCCTCACCGGCAGTGGCGCCGTGCTCGGGGTGCCCGCCCTGATGGGCCACGATATGGCCGTCGAAGAGATCAACGCCCGGGGTGGCATCGAGGGCCGCCCGGTGGTTTCTATCGCGCGCGACAGCAAAGTGAAACCAGCCGTGGCCGCCGCCGCCGCCCGCGAATTGATCACCCGGGAAGAAGTCGACGTCCTCATCGGCGGCCTCAGCTCGGCCGAGGGCCTGGCCCTTTCGGAGGTAGCGCGGCAGGAAAAGGTCGTCTATATCGCCACCATTCCAAAGACGGTGCAGATGACCAATGAAAAATTTCACAAATACGTCTTCCGCACCGCCGCCAACACCGACACCGAGGCCCGTGCCATGGCCCGAACCAGCGGTCAGATAGGCATCGAAAAGATCTGTCAGATCCAGTTCGACTACGCCTATGGCCACGATCTGGCCGCCGGTTTTATCGCGGCCCTGCCCGAGGAAGCGCCGGGCGCGGAGATCGTCCTGGACCTCAAAGTCAAACTCGGCACGGCCGATTTCAATCCGTACATCGCCCAGATCATGGCCTCCGATTGCGATGGCGTAGCGAGTGGATTGTGGGGTGCCAACTTCATCAACCTGGCGCAGCAGGGCAAACCTTTCGGGCTATTCGACAAGGTCAAGTTCGTCTCCGGCGGGGAAATCGGCGCCCACGAGATCGCCGGCAAGATGAAGGGGGATTACCCCGACAATGTGTGGAGCAATTCCTACGAGCTGTGGTACCACGATCACGTGCCGCAGCACAAAACCTTCCACGACAAGCTGGCCCGGCGGCAGGGCACCCGGGAAACCTCCAGCTGGGCCGTCCTGGGTTATATCGGCGTCCAGTTCTTCGAGGCGGCGGCCGCGCGGGCCGGAGCGGTGGATGGCGAGGCCCTGATCGCGGCTCTGGAGGGGTTGACGGTGGAAACGCCGGTGGGCTCCCGCACCCTCGATCCCAGGACGCACGAGGCCAATACCGGGCAGTTCTGGGGACCGATGACAAAGACCGAGCAGTACGAATTCCGCATTATGGATCCGGTCACCTATATTGCGAGCGAGTAGATGCTGGGCAACCCGACCTTCCTGTTCATCCAGACGCTCAACGCCCTGGCGCTGGGCATGAATATGTTTATCATCGCCGCCGGACTGACGTTGATCTTTGGGGTTTTGCGAGTGATAAATTTCGCCCACGGAGCCTTTTTCATGGTCGGCGCCTACGCCTGTTTTTCGGTGTTCGAGTGGAGCGGCAATTTCTGGCTGGGCGTGGTTGGCGCCGGGTTGGTGCTGGGGGTGCTGGCCTGGGTCCTGGAGCGGTTTCTGCTGCGCCACCTGTACGCGCGCGATCACCTGGTGCAGCTGCTTTTCACTTTTGCCCTGGTGTTGATTCTGGGCGACGTGGTCAAGATTTTTTGGGGTGCGGACCAGTACAGCGTATCCTATCCGGCCGGTCTGGACGGGGCCGTGGATCTGGGGCTGGTCCACTACCCGAGCTACCTGCTCTTTTTGTGCGGTCTGGGGCCAGTGGTAGCTCTGGGACTGTGGCTGGCAATCGCCAAGACCCGCTGGGGTCGCATTATCCGGGCCGCCACCCAGGACCGCGAAATGCTCGCGGCCCTGGGTATTAACGTGCCGCTGGTCTACACCGGTGTCTTCGCCGCAGGTGCCGCCCTGGCCGGCATGGGCGGGGCCCTGGCCGCGCCCCGGATTGCGCTGGCACCGGGCATGGATGCCACCATCGTGGTCGAGTGTTTTATCATCGTCATCATCGGTGGGCTGGGCAGTTTGTGGGGCAGTTTCCTGGGGGCTTTGATCCTGGCTTTCGTGACGGTGTTCGGCGCCGTTCTGGTGCCGGAACTGGAGATGGTCCTGACGTACGTGCTGATGGTAGTGGTGCTGTTGTGGCGGCCCTGGGGCCTGTGCGGCCGACCCGAGACGGAAAGGGTATAAGCAGTGAAGCGCAGCACCGCACTGGTCCTGGCCGCAGTTGTGGCACTTTTGTCGAGCGTGCCGCTGCTGGGCTCGCGCTACCTGATCGATTTGTCGATCGAGGTGTTGATCTACGCCCTCTTTGCTCTGAGCCTGAACGTGCTGGTCGGCTACGCCGGCAACGTCTCCTTCGGCCATGCCGCCTACTTTGCCATCGGCGGCTACGGCTGCGCCATCTTGCAGACCACCTTTCAGTGGCCCCTGCTGCTGAGTTTTCCGACCGCGGTTGTGCTCAGCGCGCTGGCGGCGCTGGCAATCGGTTTTTTCTGTGTCCGCTTGACGGCCATCTACTTTTCCATGCTGACCCTGGCCTTTTCCATGCTGGTGTGGTCGGTGGCCTTCAAGTGGCGCGCTCTCACCGGCGGCGACGACGGCTTTTTGGGCGTGGTCGTGCCCGCATTCCTGGAAGATCGCATCGCCTTCTTTTACTTTGCTCTCGCGGTAGTTGTGCTCTCAACGGCGGCGTTGTGGCTGATCTGCCATTCGGCTTTTGGCCGCATCCTGGTGGCGGTGCGCGAAAATTCCATGCGCGCCGATTTTGTCGGGGTGGACACCCGGCGGCTGCGGCTGCTGGCCTTTGTGATCGCCGGCAGTTTTGCCGGCGTGGCCGGGGCGCTCTTTGCGCTCTACAACCGGGTCATGTACGTCGAGTCGGCATTCTGGACCGAGTCGGCCCAGGTTCTGATCATGACCCTGCTGGGCGGTATGTACTCCTTTTTTGGCCCGGTACTGGGTGCGGCCGTGCTCTACATCCTGGATCTCACCCTCGCCCAGTACACCGAATACTGGCCGGCGGTTCTGGGCACGCTGCTGCTGGCGCTGCTGCT
>CAXFTV010000332.1:0-2972 GCA_964005845.1 uncultured bacterium | reverse complement strand
CCCTCAATATAAACTGGACTGCCGCTCATCCCGGCAATAACGCCGGTATCGGCGAGCGGGCCGCCCCGCAGTCGGCCCCAGATTAGATCCTTGCGGGCCCAGGCATTGCGCTCGATCCCGAGAATTTCGACCTGAAAGGTATCTATTTGGGTGCCGCTGAAAACAGTGAGACCATAGCCTCTCATCCCCGGCCGGATCTCCTCGACCGGCATGAATTCTCTGCTATCGAGTTCGCTGGCAGCACCCGGAGAAACTGTTGCCGCCAGGAGTACCAGGGCCGGGAGCAGATGCCCCAGCCCTGGCAATAATCCGCACATGAATACCTCCTCGATGAAAGCGGAGCAACCCACCTATCTCCGCAATAGCATAATATGCCCTAGCGCTCGAGATCGTGTCAATTCCCGAGGCAGGTGCCAGGTGTGATATTTAACTTGAGTGGAATTTCGGGGAAAGCTCGTTGCCCTTCGGAGACCGAGAGAGCAGGCGTGGAGCCAGGAAGTGGATTTTTTCAAGCCCCCGGCAGGGCCCTCGACGCCGGACTTTATGCGCTCGGTTTTACGGGCTCGTCCCAAGGCCGGCAAGGCCTGGACGATCCTCTTTCAACTGCTGCGCCGGACCGCCAACTGGGGGTTGCCGCCGTTTTTTTCAGGGCCCTCCCAGATGGGAAAACAAAGCGTGAAGCGCGTTCCTTTTTTCAATTCGCTCTCCACTTTGATGGTGCCGCCCCAGCGGTTCATCGTCTCGTGCACTGTGAACAGACCCAGACCGCTACCAACATCCTCTTTGGTAGTGAAAAAAGGCTCGAAAATCCGCTGCTGAGTCCTTTCGTCCATCCCCGAACCGGTATCGCTGATAGTGAGCTGGACCTCCGCTTCAATGGCCCTGCTAACAATGCGGATATTGCCCCCGCCGGAAAGTGCGTCGACGGCGTTGAAGATCAGATTGATGAGAATATCATAGAGTCCAGCCTGCGCCGCCCGAATGGGGGGAGTGCTTTCCAGGGCGGTAAATAACTCGATGCCATGACCGGTTCCCTGGGCCTCCCCCTGCCAGCGGGGCCGGGTCGCCTCGACCACTTCCCTCACCAACTCGTCAATCTGCACCGGCTGGATAGACTCGTGCTGTACCCCCTTCATGGCCGCGCGCAGGTAGCGCACCAGATCTCTCGCCCGCAGGGTGCCGGCCAGAATCTGTTCGCTGAATTCCGTGATCTGATCATCGCGCGAATCTTGCAAAATCAGTTCTGCGTAACCGGACACACAGGCTAAGATATTATTGAAATTGTGGGCCGCTCCATGCCCCATTTCCTCCAGTGCCCGCAGCCGATCCAGGGCGATGAGTCCCCTTTCTACACGCTGGCGCTCGCTGATGTCGATAATGCTGGCACGCACCAATTTGCGCCCCCCCGCCGGCAAACTCACCAGACGATTTTCGCACAGCACACTTTCACCCGCCGCATTTTTATACAACCACTCGCTCACCGATGTACCGCCGTCCAGTGCCCGCTCAATGTGCTCCTGGATCGCCTCGCTGGACTGGCGTCCATCCGGCTGGAAGGGCGGGCTTATTTCGCGCGGGCCGACTTGGAGAAGGGCTTCGCGCTCCAGGCCGAAGAGCCGTTCGGCACTGCTGTTGACATCTACAAAGCAATCGAGGTCCGCATCAAATACCACAATGGCCTCGGGGGCGTTTTCCACCAGCCTTCGGAAGCGTTCCTCGCTTTCCCTCAGTTCTAATTCTAACTGGTGCTTGTGGAGAACAAATGGGATGGTAGTCTCCAGTTTGCGATCTTCAAAGGGTTTGAGCAAATAGGCCGAAGGGGCGGTCAACTTGGCGCGCTCCAGCGTGCTATTGCTGGAGGACGCGGTCAGGTAAATTACGGGAATGCGCCAGCGAGACTGTATTTGTGCGGCGGCTTCCACGCCGTCCATCTCCCCGGCCAGATTGATGTCCATCATTACCAGATCCGGCGGCTTCGCAGCAACCTGTTCAACCGCTTCCTCTCCGGATCCGACTACGGCCGCAACCTGGTACCCCATCTGCTCCACCTTGAGTTGCAGATCCAGAGCGATTATGGGTTCATCTTCGACGATCATAATGCTGGACTGATCCGCAGAGCCCTTTTCGTTTAGGACAAATTCCTCGGTAATAACTGCCGCGTCCAGTTGAGATGCCAATGTTTTCATACTACAATTCCCCGTTGCAAGAAAAAGAGCGAATCAATGGCGATGCAAGGAACATGCCAAAGTCCCACTAATAGCTAACAGTATAATAACTTAAACCGATGTTTACAAGAAATTTAGATGTATTTAAACCACTTCTTTGCCCCCTAAATATAGAAAATTTGCCTGGTTCGAGCCGCATTTTACCGATCGCCGCACCCATTCTAGCCCATGCCAGGGGAAAATCATTCCAGATCTCCCCCTATGAACCCCTTGCTCCGGCGGCGCGAAAGCATTTATTTTCCTGCCGCAGCCACGCCGCCAACCAGGTTTTTGCCCAATGACGAAAATTTTCTGTGACCAAAGGTCGATAAACGCCCGCGCCATCCTCGCTGAGCTGGACGCGGATTTTGTCGATGACCCCGCCCAGGCCGACCTCATCTGGCTGCGCGGCGGACACTCGCATCTGCGGAGTTACCTGTACCCGCAGCAACTCCTCAACTACATCCCGGGGGAAGGTACCCTGGGTGAAAAAGGACACCTTGCCCAACATCTGAAGGCTTTCGATAGAACGCAGCAGCTCTTCGATTTTTCGCTGCGCGATTTCTATCCGCAGACCTACACTCTCTACGACGAAGCCGAATGCCGGGCATTTTTTGCCCAGTTGCCCGCAACCGATGTGGAGGAAAATTTGTGGATCCTCAAACCCGTCGACCTTTCCAAGGGCATCGGGGTGCGGATTATGTGGCAATTTGATGCCCTCCGACAGCTCTATGAGCCACGCGACGACGACGAGATCTTCCCGGAAAT
>CAXFTV010000331.1:0-3900 GCA_964005845.1 uncultured bacterium | reverse complement strand
TGCCACACTGCCGGAGAGCCACACCACGAACACCTGCATGATTGCAGTGGCCATCAGACCGACAAAAGACCACTTGACCGCCCAGATCCCGCGCGCAGTGGTGGCGATCGATGGGTCGACGACGCCGTGGGTGTGGTCGTGGCCGTGGTCGTGGCCGTGGTCGTGGCCGTGGTCGTGGCCGTGAGCAGAAGGATCAGAAGGTTGCATGAGTGCTTTTTGTACACTCCTTTTTCAGCGTTAATCAGGGGTTGTATTAGAGTCAAAGATAACTACTTTGTCCGGACAAAACAGGTCTTTTAGCCGGAGCACTTTGCCAGCCCTTATCAAATAAGGTGACTTTTTGTCAAAGTTTATTTATACTATGGACTTCATTTGTTTAGCATGGAGGAGTTTGCAAGAGCTCTGAATTCACCACAGAAGGGAGATTTGATCATGGCAGAGCGTGAAACCGGCACGGTCAAATGGTTCGATAACGCCAAGGGGTTCGGCTTTATCGTGCGCGAGAGCGGCGACGATGTCTTTGTTCACTTCAGCTCAATTCGCGGCGAAGGTTATCGCTCGCTGGACGAAGGACAGCAGGTAGAATTTGAAGTCGTCCAGGGGCAGAAAGGGCCGCAGGCTCAGGATGTAGTTGCGCTGGGTTAGAGCGCGGTAAAAGCAACGCCTATCGACGCGATGCGCAGAATTGTGCATCGCGTCAATTTTTAGTTCCTGCGGCGGTAAAAAAAAGCAAAACCTGTGGCTATGCCCAGACCTAGGCCTACTCCTATATTGTCCAGGGCCACACCCAGGGCAATGCCGACGGCAATGCCCAGCGCCAGGTATTTAACCAGAG
This sequence comes from uncultured bacterium, assembly GCA_964005845.1. Lineage (GTDB taxonomy): Bacteria > Latescibacterota > UBA2968 > UBA8231 > UBA8231 > CAXFTV01. The sequence continues at coordinate 3,065 of CAXFTV010000331.1, read as the reverse complement.
TCAATTTATCATTAGCCATATTCGCCCTCCTCTGACAGAATGTAGTAAATTGTAGTTTCCGATCCAGAGGTGGCAGAAAAATACGCGGAAAAGATGCAAGAAATGGATAAGTTCGCGTCTGTAAAAGCCCTTAGCTTCGATCTATTTGGCACCGTCCTCGATCTGGGCGGCAGTCTGAAACCTTTCATTGAAAAGTTTCTCGAGGCCAGGGGATCGGCCCTGGCGCCACAGTCTTTCTGGGAGCAGTGGCGCGCCCGCCAGCGTCTGGAGCAATACCAGGACACCATTATGATGCTTGGCCACAGCGGTTATCTGGAAACGGCACGCCGCGCCCTGGTCTATACTCTGCGTCTCAACGAGGTGCCCGCCACGGCGGCCGAAGTGGAGGATTTCATGGGCGCCTGGCGGGAATTGAAGCCCTTCCCCGAAGTGCTGGCCGGCCTCGAACGCCTTGCGGGCCGCTATCGCCTGGTGGCACTGTCCAACGGCAACCCCGACTTTCTCGACCACCTGGTCCGAAATCGCATCCAATGGGATTTTGACGCCGTCATTTCGGTCGAAGTCGCCGGTGCCTTCAAGCCCCACCCCGCGGTGTATCGGAAAGCCGCTGCCCTGCTCGAGTTGGAGGTGGGCGAATGCCTGATGGTTTCGGCCAATGCCTTCGACGTGATAGGTGCCCGGGCCTGTGGTTACCGGGGGGCGTATGTAAACCGCTATAAACTACCCTGCGAAGATTTACCCTCTTATCAGCCCGACTTGACAGTCGGTGACTTTGTCGAACTCGCGGAGGCACTAGTGCAATGAGCAAGCTCTATTTCAGTGAAAAAGGTCACGTGGTACCATCCCTGTGCGAGGAGTTGACTTCCTTTCGTCATGTCCGCAAGACGCTGTACTTGCCGCCGACGGCTGCACCTGGCATTCTCTACCTTCTGGCGCGCCCTCATGCGGAGGCCGAGCGGCCGCTGCGCCTGGCGGTCAACGGCGAGGAAATCGAGTCCATCCGGCCTGGGCCCACGGGTGGTTATCAATGGTATCAAACCACGGTCGAGGCAAACGTGCTCAAACCCGGTCCCAACACCTTTGAGCTGTGGACCGATGCCGGGGCCATGGACGCCTGGTCTCTGGGGCTGGAGGCCGGCCACGAATTACCGCACAGTGCCATAAGCGACGACGCGGGTGTTAGCTGGCGCAGTGAGAAGATGGGCTATCTCAACGTCCTGCGCGGCGAGTACATCGTGCGCCTGCGGCTGCAGGAATTGGCAGACCCGGAGCCGCCTCCGGTGGTGCGGGAAGATCCAGCCCATCCCCGCCTGGAGCGTTTGCGCCAGGTTCTGCCCGCCGCTGCTCTGGGTAGTAGTTCCACCCTCGAGCGGGTGCGGGCTCTGACCACCTGGCTCAGTTCCAGCTGGGAGCATACCAGTGCGGCGCGCGCCACCCAGTACGCACCCTGGGATGTGGAAACCCTGCTGGTCTGGGGCGGTGCCCAGTTGGGCCACAACGGCCAGCGGCCCATTGCCATGTGCGTGCACTACGGTGCCGCCCTGGCCAGTTGCTGTCAGGCCATCGGCATTCCCGCCCGCTGCGCGGTTTTTACGCAGGGGCTCAATACGCCCAACGGCCACTTTACCGCCGAGGTATATTTCGACGATTTCGACAAATGGGTCCTGGTAGATCCCAACCTGGATGCGATTCTGTGGCGCGACGGGGTACCGCTTTCAGTCGCCGAGGTGCAGCGGGCCGGCAATGATCTGAGCGCCCTGGTGGAGTGGGGACCGGGGATCGAAGCACAGCGTCGAAATCCGCTGATCGAGGACTGGATCAGCGACGTGTTCCTGACCGGTCTGTGCTTTCGCCACCGCAGTGTCTGGCAGCGGGCCGATCTGCTCTCACACCCCGAGTACTCGCCCCCGGGGCACGGTTCTACTTCCTACTGCGAGACCAGTCTGGTATGGGAAAAAGAGGATCTGGATGAAGGATTCGGCATGTTTCCCTACTTTGCCGATTCCGCTTACTTCGATGCTGCTCCGGCTTGAGTAGCTGCTTGCAAATTTTTCCTGCGCTCAAAACGTGGTGCCCTGCGGCAATTGCCGCAGGGCACTCAGTCCTTTTGCAAAAATTTCCACAGTGCCATAAAGCGCTCCCCCACCAGCGGTTCATGGCGCAGGATCGAATCTATTCCCATGCGCTCCATATAGTCGGGTGCGGCCTCCAGCCCTCTGAGTAACTGCTCGCGGCTCAAGCCCATCTGCACGGGCCGGTGCCGTACCTGACAGCGATCCAGGCGTGTCTGCAGTCCCCGATGGTCATCGCCGCAGTGCCAGGTAATGATCAGGGCGGCGAGGGCCACGACCTCGCCGTGGACCCAGTTGGAGTCGTTCACCAACTCCAGGACGTGCAGCAAGGGATGGTCGCCGCTGGCGGCCGCTGGCTGTGGCAGGTTCCTGTCATCGCGCTCGTGCAGGCGCCGCATGATGCAGTGGATACTGGCAGCGGTCAAGTGGCCGCCAGCGTCCAGACTTTGTGCGAATTCGCGCACCATTTTTTCGTGGTAGCTGATATAGTCGGCTACCACTTTTTCCTCGACTGCAGGACCTCGTCCCCGGGCCCTGCGCCAGCGCCACTCGGCCACGCCGGCATAACTGCAGAGGATGTCTCCCAGACCAGCGCAGTGCAGGTAGGGGGGCGCCTCTAATGCCAAGCCGTAATCCACCAGGACGTAGTCGGGATCGACCCAGGGCCAGTCTTCCACCCCGCCGATGATTTGGCGGCCCTCCCAGCGGGCAAACATGCTGTGGATGATGGCGCCGGTGGAGACTACTGTCGGCACCAGCACCAGCGGCAATTTTCGCGCCAGGGCGGCGTATTTGGCCGCATCCAGGGCCAGGCCACCTCCCACCCCCACTAGCAATTCGGCCTCGTCGGGCAGGCTTTCCGCCCGTGTCTGGAGATATTCGAAATCGAGGGAATCGGCATGCACCACGGCTGCGGGCGGGCGTTCCAGGTGCGCTGCGGCAGTGCGGTGTGCGCGCGGTGAGGATACGACCGCGTAGGGTGGCCATCCGCTG
>CAXFTV010000330.1:0-5530 GCA_964005845.1 uncultured bacterium | reverse complement strand
GTTGGCGCCACTGGCCCAAAAGCGCCGCCAGCATTTCGATATGTTCCCGGGTGTGCAGGGTCGAAAGCCCCAGGCGGATTCGCGCTTGCCCCGGCGCTACGGTGGGTGGGCGGATGGCCGTGGCCAGGACTCCCTTTTCCTCCAGCCATGCGGATAGGTCGAGCGCGTCTCGCTCGTCGCCGACCAGGACGGGGACGATTTGAGTATTGGACAGACAAGTACTCCAGCCCTGAGCCCACAGGGTGTGGCGCAAGAAATCCGCATGGGCGTGTAGTTGTGCCCGTTCTTCGTCCATTTGCGGAATTAGTTCCAGGGCGGCTTCGGCGGCGCCGATCACCGCGGCGGGCAGGGCCGTGCTGTAGACGAAACCCGCACAGCAATTGAGAATATATTCCCACATGGATTTCGAGCAAGCGATATAGGCGCCAAAAGAACCGCAGGCTTTGCCAAAGGTGCCTATGACCAGGTCAACGGCCTTGCCGCAGGTAAGTCCCATCCCGTGGGGACCCAGCACGCCCGTGGCGTGTGCCTCGTCTACCACCAGAAGTGCCTGGAACTCATTGGCCAGCCGGATCAGGGCATCTATATCGCTGCTGTCCCCATCCATGCTGAATACGGATTCAGTGACGATGAGGGTGCGGGCCTGTGCGCCGGCCTGGTTTTTTTCCAGCAGCTGCCGCAGATGTTCGAGATCGCCGTGACGGTAGCGTTGCATTTTGCACTGGCTCAGCACAGCGCCCTGGATCAGGCTGCTGTGATTGAGGCGATCGGCCAGTAGCAAGGAGTGGCGGTCGGCCAGCAGCGGCAGCAGGGAAATATTGGCTTGAAAGCCGGAGTTGAGCACCAGCGCCTTGGGGAATCCCTTCAGGGCGGCCAATTTTTTCTCCAGCCGCTCGAAGCCAGGATGTGAACCGCAGGTCGAGCGCGATGCGGTGGCCCCGGTCCCGCAGGCCTGCAGGGACTCGATCGCAGCCTGCTGTAGGCGGGGGTGAAAGGCCAGTCCCAGGTAGTCGTTGGAACTGAAGTTGATGGCCTGGTGGCCATTTAGCAACACTTCCGCGCCGGAAAGTGGGGCCACAGTGCGCAGCTGGCGCAGCTGATGCATCGATTTGCGGCGCTCGAGTTCGGCTTCGATAAAATCGTATTTGGATTCCATTGAAATACCTTTAAACTGTTTATTAGCGTCGTTTAAATATTTGTTTTTTTATTGTTTTAACCTATAGGAAGATAGAGCTTGACAGTACTTCCGCCACAGTTAATATTGGCTTTGTTACAAAAGATTGGTTATCGTTATCGACACTCCATCCGATAGCGTACTTCAAGTATTTTAAAAAATAAAGATATGGCCGCAGGATCTGCACTCGCCAAGATTACCATTTCCCACCTCCAAGCCAAAAAAAAAGACGGCCACAAGATCAGTATGCTAACGGCCTATGATTATCCCACTGCCCTATTGCAGGACCGGGCCGGCATCGACATTGTGTTCGTGGGCGATTCAGTTGGTACCAATATCCTGGGTTATCGCAGCTCGCAGGAGGTTAAAATGGCCGATATGCTGCACCATGCCCGGGCAGTTCGTCGGGGCGTCGAATCGGCCTTCCTGCTGGTCGATATGCCATTCATGTCCTACCAGGTGTCGGTCGAAGCTGCCCTGAGCAATGCCGGGCGCCTCGTCCAGGAAGCTGGTGCCGAAGGGGTTAAGCTGGAAGGAGGGACGCGGATCCTGCGCCAGATAGAGGCCATTGTCAAAGCCGGAATTCCGGTAATGGGCCATCTCGGGTTTACGCCACAGTCCCAATCCCACGATCTCTATCTCTACAGCGATCGGCGCGGTACTGTGGCCCGGGTTCAGGGGAAGGGGCCACGTGGCGCTGCCAGCTTGATCGAAGAAGCCCGGCGGCTTCAGGATGCCGGTATCTTTGGCCTGGTGCTGGAGGAGGTTACCGAAGAGGTCGCCCAGATTGTGACGCGGCAACTTTCGATTCCGGTTATCGGCATTGGCGCCGGGCGTTATTGCGATGGTCAGGTGCTCATTGTCAATGATCTCATCGGCCTCAACGAACGGAAAATGCGGCTGGCCAAATCCTACGCCAGTTGGGGGGAGTCACTGGCGGAAATTTTCAGCACCTACCGGCGGGAAGTGGAACAGGGTCTCTTTCCCACCGCGGACAATGCCGTTCATATGGAAGAGGACAAATTTCTCAAGCTGCAGGAGTTGCTGCGGGAAAGAGAAGACAAATCCTGAGTAATTTTTTTGATCATTGCAAGGAGAGAATTGGATGCTGCGCCTTTTGAATATTGTCCTGCTCAGCACCGTGGTGGGATTGGGCTTCGCGGTCCCTGCCTCGGCTCAGCAAACGCCGATCGACAACTCCTGGATTCAGGAGCACCTCGCCGAACTGGATACTCAATTCGGCAATGTCGTAGAATTACTCGCCTTCTTTCTTTTTGCCGATCTGGGTACCGGCATGCCCCTGATAGTGGCGATATTGCTCTTCGGTGGCATTTTCTACAGCTTCTTTTTTGGCTGGATTTCCCTGCGCGGTATGAAGCACTCGATCGATGTCATCCGCGGCCGCTACGACAACCCGGACGACCCCGGTGAGATCTCCCACTTCCAGGCTCTCACCAGTGCGCTTTCGGCTACCGTTGGGCTGGGCAATATCGCCGGAGTGGCCATAGCAGTGAGCCTGGGGGGCCCTGGGGCCATATTTTGGATGGTGGCCACGGCCTTCTTTGGCATGTCCTCAAAGCTGGCTTCCTGCACCCTGGCTCTCATGTACCGCAAGATTCATCCGGACGGGCATATATCCGGCGGTCCCATGTACTACCTGGAAAATGGACTTGCAAGCAAAGGGTTAAAAGAATTCGGTCGCACTCTGGCCGTGCTTTTCGCCCTGCTGACCGTCGGCGGTAGCCTGGGGGGCGGGAATATGTTTCAGGCCAATCAAACCCTGGAAATTCTCGGCACGGTTTCGCCCTGGTTCAAAACTTACAACTGGGTGGTGGGCATTGCGCTGGCGCTGCTGGTTTCCATCGTCATCCTCGGCGGCATTCGGCGCATTGGCCGGGTCACTTCCAGAATTGTTCCGGTCATGTGCCTGCTCTATGTGCTTACCTCGATTCTTATCATTCTTTCCCGGATTGCCGATGTCCCGGCGATGATCGGCACCATCATTGCCCAGGCCTTTTCTCCAGAAGCGGTCTACGGCGGCTTGCTAGGCGTTTTGATCACGGGGATCAAACGCGCCGCCTTTTCCAACGAGGCCGGTCTCGGCTCCGCCGCCTTTGCGCATTCGGCAGCGCGCACCAACGAGCCGGCGCGCGAGGGTATGGTGGCCATGATCGGCCCTTTTATAGACACCATAATTATCTGTCTGATGACCGGTCTCGTTTGCATGATTACCGGTGTCTACAACGACCCGCAATTTCAGGCCCAACAGGGGTTTGCCGTCGGCGTGAGCATGACGGCGGCGGCCTTTGATTCTTTTATTCCCGGAGCTCGCTATGTGCTGGCCATAGCCGTTTTGCTCTTTGCCTACTCGACTATGATATCCTGGTCTTACTACGGCGAGCGTGCATGGGAGTATCTCTTTGGGGCGCGGTGCACCACGGTATACCGGGTCATTTTCGTTGGCTTTGTCTTCATCGGTTCGGTCACGGCACTGGGCAATGTGCTGGATTTTTCCGATATGATGATTCTGGGAATGGCCTTTCCCAATATAATTGGCGGTATCATTCTGAGTCCGCAGATCAAGGCCTGTCTGCAGGACTACTGGGGGCGTTTGCAGCGCGGCGAAATGCAGCGGTTTAAATAGAATAGCTCTGCTACTTACTCCGCGGGGACTGTTTTTGCAAGTCGCTGCCGCTGCTGTCGCCTCCCACGCGCTTTCCCAGGGAGGCCTGGTCCAGTTCTTTTTTTTGGGGGATGCGTTTCTTGAGCAGGGTCGAGTCGACCGCTGCCGGTGGGTTTTCAAAGTGGTCGATTGCCGCCAGACCTTTCTGGTAGCGACCGGCCGAATTCCACAGCAGCCAGCCGCGGGCGCCACCCGCTTCGGCCCCGCGCAGTTGTTCGGCGATATAATTCAGATCGAAATCGGGCACCCGATAGGAAAATGCCTGAATCCACGGCCGCACTGTCACATCGTATGGGGCCGCGAGCCGGCTCAGGTTAAGGCAGCCCTGGTGGACGACAGCATAGGGATGGCCGACGGGATCGGCTATCCGGGCAAAGCGACCGTAGAAATGGGAGGGGTAGAGCATGGGACTGACGACATCGAGCAGCGGCAGTAGGTCCGGCAGATTCTGACCGGTACTCTCTACGTCCGCCGCGTTGCCCCAGGCAACCACGCCGAAAATATCTGCCGCTAGCAGGACCTGAGTGGGTTTGAGAATCTGTCGGACGCGATGGAGAAAACCGGTTATGACCTGGTGTTTGGCACTGGTCTCCGGATCGAAGGCAAAAACGGCATCCTCGACATTACCTTCGGTGGGAAAGCGCAGGTAGTCGAGTTGAATTTCGTCCACTCCGATTTCAGCCACTTCTTTGATAATATCCAGCAAATAATTTTGCACCTGCGGATTGGAGGGGTCAACCCATCCAGGTTGGCCTTTCTCGTGCCAGGGCTCCCCTGTCCGTTTAGAGCGAGGCATCAGTTCTGGACGCGATCGGGCCAGGCGGGTATCGTAAAAACAGGCGATCCGCGCCACCACGTGAATGCCCTGGCGATGCAGCAGATCCACCAGCCGTCTGGGGCGGGGTATGGTGGATTCGGAACTGGCGTTTATGGCTGCGGCCAGGGGAACTCGGGAATCATAGCTCAGGTCTCCGGGTCGATCTTTTATATCAAAGACAATGGTATTGCCGCCGGCTTCTAGCAGGCGATCCGCCAACGCCAAAATTCGGGGAGTGCCCGCGATCGTGGCATTGACATAAATCCCGCGGGCTTCGAAGTCCCGCGCTTTGGGCGCGATTGGAGGAAGTGGCTCTTGATAGCGCAGTTGAATCTGCAATGTCTGGCCCGGCCACAAGGTGTCACTGGCCAGGGCATTGTAGCGGCGAATCTCTTCGACCATCTGGCCATTGGTGTAATGGTCGCTCAGCGACAGCAGGCGATTCGCAATGCGCGAGAGGGAATCGCCCGGCCGCACGATCAGCAAAGTATCGCGAAGCGTGGAGCTACCAGCGGTCAACTCGGCCTCGCTAGCGCTGCCTCCCGCTGGCGAGACCAGGGTGGCGCAAAGGATGACAAAACCAGGAAGAAAAAGGCTGCGGAGAGGACATTTTTTCATGTATAAAAAAAGTTTTTTCAAGAGTTTAAAAACTTTCATATGAGAACAAATAGCGCCGTGGTAAAAAAGGTTGCCGCCATGTCCACAACCTTTTTTGCGGTGCCGATTTGGGTGACGAAAAAAGCCGGAGGCTGCTAATGGTGCGGTACAAATTAAAACTTGGTTGCTGAATCCAGCACGTTGCGTTCCTCGTCGAGGTATATTTCTTCGATTTGCAGATCGGAAAAGCTTTCCAGCC
>CAXFTV010000329.1:0-13464 GCA_964005845.1 uncultured bacterium | reverse complement strand
CTCCGAGCGCTTCGCGCAGCTCTACGCGCGCCTTGAACGCGAAGGTTCGCTTATGGAAGAGACGAAGGCATGACGCGCGTCCTGATACTCGGCGGCAACGGCTTGCTGGGTCCCCACGTGGTGCGGGAGCTGGAGCGGGACCACCAGCTCGTGGTAACCGACGTCGCTCCCAGCGACACAAGTCGCGAGTCGATGGTCGTCGACATTGCCGTTTGGGACCAGGTGCGCGCCGCTGCCGCCGGTTGCGATGCCATTGTGAACTGTGCGGTGTTGCGACCCGACCGCACCCTCGCCTTTGAGGTCAACACCCGCGGCACCTGGAACGCCGTGCGCGCGGCCGTCGAACTGGGGCACGCGCGCTTTATCAATACCGGGCCGCGGTTTACGATTGTCGGTCCCTCCTATCTGGACTACGATTTTGACATCCGCGAGGAGATTCCCCCGCATCCCGGTACGGGTCTCTACGCTCTGACCAAGTCGCTGGGGCAGGAAGTTTGCCGCGTCTTCGCCGCCCAACATCCGATTCACGTCCTCACCCTCCTGTTCTCGTCCTTTGTCGAGCCCGAACCGGCGAGTCCGACTGCCGGCATGAATCCCTTTGCCCTCACCTTTGCCGACGCCGCCCGCGCCGTGCGCTGTGCCCTCGAAGTCGATCTGGCGCGGCTGCCCTCGCGCTGCGAAGCTTTCTTCATGAGTGTCGATTTGCCCCAGGGTCAGGTGCGCTGCGGCAAGGCCAAGAAATTGCTGGGGTGGGAACCGCAAGATCAACTCGAAGGCCACTTTCGCGCCCATCCTGCGGCGCATGATGCCTAGCCCAAAGCGGAGTAAAAACCATTGACCGCCAGCGAAAAACAGTCCCTGACCGGCACCGAGCCGCTGCAGTGGGAAGGAGATATCGCCGCTCGTCTGGTGGAGGGTGTGGATGCCTTTCTGACGCGTGAGCTGGGTGCATCCGTCGAGCGGCGTGCGGCGCACTGGGCGCGCGATCTGTCGTCGGCAGCCGCTTATGCGCAGTCGGTTGCGCCCAACCGCCGCCGCCTGGCGCATATCCTCGGGGTGCGCGACGAGCGCGCGCCCGTCGAGGCACTGGAATTGGTGGGCACCACCCGACAACCGGCGCTGGTGGGCCGCGGCGCAAATTACGAGATACGCGCGGTGCGCTGGCCCGCCTTCGGCCAGGTGCAGGGCGAGGGCCTGTTGCTGACGCCCCTGGGGCGCGCGCCGCTGGCCGATATCATTGCGCTTCCCGATGCCGATCAGGTGCCCGAAGAAATTGCCGGCCTGGCAGCGGGCAAGAGTCCCCGGGCAGATTATGCACGCCGTCTGGCCGCCAGCGGCTGCCGCGTCATCGTGCCGGTGCTGATCGACCGGAGGCCCGCGCTCAACCAGATTTCCCGGCGCGAATTGATCTACCGCTCGGCCTACGAACTGGGCCGTCACCTGATCGGCTACGAAGTGCAGAAGGTGCTGGCGCTGGTGGACTGGTGCGCGGCCACGGCGCGGACTCAGGGTGGGCCGGCAATTCCGCTTGGCACAATCGGCTGGGGCGAAGGCGGCCTGCTGGCGCTGTGCGCCGCCGCTCTGGACGAGCGCATAAACGCCGCCTGCGTCAGCGGCTATTTCGCTCCCCGCGAAGGGGTGTGGCAAGAGCTGATCGAGCGCAATGTATTCGGTCTGCTGGAGCAGTTCGGCGACGCCGAACTAGCCACCCTGATCGCCCCGCGCGCCCTGGTTGTAGAAGCGGCAGAAGGTCCGGCTGTGACGCTGGCGTGCGGTCGTGGCGGCGCCGCACCGGGCCGCCTGGAAACCCCGGCGCCCGCCGCCGTGCGCGCCGAGGTCGAGCGCGCCCGCGCGCTGCTGGATGGGCTGCGCCCGGCGCCGCATTTAGAACTGGTGCCCAGCGGCGACGGCACTGGGCCACCGGGTGCGCGCGGGGCGCTCGAGGCCTTTTTCGGGGCCCTCGGTCTGGAGGCGCCAATCACCCCGATAGCAGAGGGACCGACGCTGCTGGGCTGCGTCGATGCGGCGGCGCGGCAGGCGCGGCAATTTCGCCAGCTGGACGATCACAATCAGTTGCTGCTGCGCCAAAGTCCCAAGGTGCGCGCCGATTTTTTTGCCCGTCTGGACATCAGTACTCCGGCTCGCTTTGAAGCGACCATTGCAAGCTATCGCACCTTTTTTTACGACGAGGTGATCGGCCGTTTTGCCGATGCGCGCCTGCCCTTCCGGGCGCGCTCCCGTCTGGCCTACGACGAGCCGGAGTGGCGGGGCTACGAAGTAGTGCTGGACGTATGGCCCGATGTGATAGCCTATGGCATCCTGCTTCTGCCCAGAGACCTCAAAGAAGGCGAGAGGCGTCCGGTAGTGGTCTGCCAGCACGGTCTGGAGGGACGGCCGCAACAAGTCGTAGAAGGCGATGAAGAGGCCTACCACGATTTTGCCGCCCGCCTCTGCAGCCGCGGCTTTATAACTTTTGCACCGCAGAATCTCTATATCTTCGGCGACCGTTTTCGCACCCTGCAGCGCAAGGCCAACCCGCTCAAAAAAACGCTTTTTTCCATCATCGTAGAGCAACACCGGCAAATCGTCGACTGGCTCGGGACCTTGCCCTGGGTAGAGCGCCAGCGCATCGCCTTTTACGGCCTGAGCTATGGCGGCAAGACGGCGATGCGGGTGCCGCCGCTGGTGGATGGCTACTGCCTGTCGATTTGTTCGGCCGACTACAACGAGTGGGTGTGGAAAAACGCGGCGAACTGGAGTTCCTACAGCTACGTCGGGAGCGGCGAGTACGAGATTTTTGAATTCGATCTGGGCAGCACCTTCAACTACGCGGAGATGAGCTGGCTGATCTGTCCCCGCCCCTTTATGGTGGAGCGCGGCCACTTCGATGGCGTCGCCCCCGACGAGTGGGTGGCCTACGAATACGCCAAAACCCAACGCCACTACGACCTGCTGGGCCTGGGGGAGCGCACCCGGATGGAGGTCTTTGCCGGTCCCCACACCATCCACGGGGTCGGCACCTTCGAGTTTTTGCACGAACACCTGGATTGGCCGCAGCGCGGCTAATCGAAGATTGAGCTGAGGAAGTCCGTCGCGATGGCGAGCAAAAACGAGATCTTAGTGCGCAGACTGAACAGCCCTCTCTTGAGTACGCCGGGCCGCCGGATAGTACCGTCCGGGGCCAGAAACTGCATTTCGTAAATGATCGCACCGCCGATGACCTGGAAGCTTATATTGTCGACGGGATACTCCGGATTACAGGGAATTTCGTACCAACCGGTGGTTCCGGGTGGCACCATATCTTCCCGGCCATAGGCCGCCGCTTCTATCCCCACCCGGTGGCCCTCCTGGGTGAAACCGCCTCCCGCATAGGCGAACAGGCGGTAACTGCTCATCTCGCCGAGGTAGACCCGCACGCCCGACAGACGCACCGGGTCGGGCCACGATACCGCCAGCAGGCCGATCCAGTCCCACGCGAAAGCGGGCGCCTGCGGATCTTTGTCGGGGGTGCGTCCATCGGTCAACCAGGCCGCATCACCAGTCCAGAGATTGCGGCTGGTGGCCATGGTGACTGCATCGGAGGTGATGTCCTGGGCGGCAAAGGCCTTTGCCGCCAGCAGGATGCACAGGCCGACCACTGGCAAAGCCGGGATCGCTCTGGGCATCAAATTTTCCACTGCTCGAGCCAGCGGTAGTCCCGGGGCAGATAGCTGCCCTTCGATTTCTCCGCCGCTTCGTTATACAGTTGTAGCCAGCGCGCTTCGGTCGCGGACAGGCCCTTGCCCTGCAGGGCGCCGACATTCTCCTCGATCTGGGCAATGGAATTCATCGCCGGGATCGCACAGGAGATCTGCGGCGATTGCAAGATGAACTTCAGGGCCGCCTGTGGCAAGCTGATTTTTGCGCCCTGGTCGCGCAGCTGCTCCGGAGGAGGGAGCTGCAGCAAGCCGCCGCCCCCGAAGGGCTTCATGGCGATAAGGCCGACGCCGGTTTTTTTAACCAGAGCGGCAAATACGGGATCCGGGCAGGGTACGAGGACGCAGTCGCGCCAGCCAGTACTTGTCGCCTTTGGGGAGGCTGCCGCAGCGAGCGTATTTTGCGGGGCGCCGCGGGGCGAGAGTTTCCGGTGGCGGAAGTTGTAGGGAAACATCAGGTAGTCCAGCTCCGCGTGGGTTCGCAGCTGCTCTACCAGACTGGTCTGGCTGTGACCGACCAGGCCAATTGCTCTTATCTTGCCCTGCTTTTTGGCCCGCTGCAATTTCTCCAGGCGCGCCGCCAGCAGATCTTTACTGCCCAGGGGAACGTACAGGCGATACAGGTCGATGGTGTCGGTGTCCAGGGTCTCAAGGGCGTACTCGACCTCCTTTTCAGGTTGCTGCGACATCGACACCAGCGAGATTAAAACCTGCTGCCGCACGGGGCGCAGGATTTCCCGCATCGGGGCGAACTGTTTATAGCTGTGGTCGTAGATATCAAAAAGGTTGATGCCCAGGTCCAGACCTTTTCTGATCTGTGCGGCCCGGGCGCCGGGATCGCTCATGTTCGGGCGGCTGAGGTGCGAGCCAAAACCGATCTCCGAGACGGCAATTCCGGTTTTCCCCAGCTGGCGGTACTTCATGCCAGTTGCAGCGTTGTCGGGGGCGCCGCCGGCAACGGCGTGCAACAGATGTCCGGTTCCCAGCACGGCGGCCGTCATCCGGGTGACGAATTCGCGTCGCGTGAGCTGCTGGCCGGTGGTCGATTGGGCATCGCTGTTGGAAGATTTTTTGCCTCTCATCCCGATCTCCAACGGTTTGGATCATGGGGCAACTGGACTGCCGAAATAGTTAAGGATCAAGGCAAACGTATCCGGGAAGGGAAGCAGTGTCAAGGTTCGCACGGATTCAGCAGTTCAACGGTCCTTGCCAGCACTCCGCAAAAAGGTCAATTTTGAGGTCGAAATTTACCAGACAGATCCGCTCGAAGAGACCAATCTGGCAGCGCGGCAGCCGGCCATCGCACAGCGCATGCTGCGGGATCTTGAAACCTGGTTCGAAGAGGTGGAGCAGGAGCGCGCAAGTATCGAGGATGTATGGTGAGGGCGAGAGGTGTGCGGCAACAGAGTTAAGCGGAGGATGAATCGTGGAGTTCGAGGTCAGACGCCTGTGTCCCGCTCTCGGCGCCGAGATTAGGGGCCTGGATGTTTCGCAAGCGCTAAGCGATGAGCTTTTTGCAAAAGTGCGGCAAACTTTGTGCGCCCACGCGGGCGTGTTGGTGTTGCGCGACCAGCAGCTCACGCCCGCGCAGCACATCGCCTTCAGTCGCCGTTTCGGCGCGTTGTTCGGCGAAGCCGAACAACTGCAGGATACGGTCACCCGCTACTTGCTGCCGGGCCATCCGCAGATCTTCCGGGCTTCCAACAAGGTCGTCGACGGGCAGCCGCAGGGCCGCGCGGGGGCGGGCAACTACTGGCATTCGGACGTATCGTTCAGGTCGCGGCCGGCCATGGTTTCCCTGCTCTACGCCCTCGAGATTCCGCCGCTGGGGGGCGATACCCTTTTTTGCAATATGTACATGGCCTACGAAAACCTTTCCGAGCCGCTGCAGGATTTTCTCGCCGGCTTGGAGGCGCAACACGATTTCGCCGTCAATACCACGGTTGGCTTTACGCGCGAAAAAATAGCCGCCGGGGATCTGAAGGGTGAAAATGCGGCCCGGCATCCGGTGGTGCGCGTCCACGTTGAAAGCGGGCGCAAATGCCTCTTTGTCAATCCCGGCAACACCTCTCACCTGGTGGGTTTGCATCCCCAGGAGAGCGCGCTGTTATTGGATTTTCTCTACCGGCACTGCACCCGGCCCGAGTTCATTTTCAGGCACCACTGGGCCCGGGGCGATCTGGTGATCTGGGACAATCGCTGCACCATGCACTATGCGCTCGCCGATTACGCGGAGGAGCGCTACATGCATCGCACCACGGTGATAGGCGAGCGGCCGCTGGGCGCTCGCCGCACTGCAGGCGGGGAGCGCGCCTGACGTACTCGGATTGTGCTCGCAGCTAAAACCAAGGGCCTGCTGGCCGGTAAATCGCCCGCTCCCGCGCGCGGTGCGCATTGCCTGGCGGGGCGAAGAAATTTGGGTGGGCGTCGGCACCAGCGGTGAAATTGGACATTTTCACGTTAAGAGGGCAATGGGATGAATAAAGTTGTAGATCCTTCGCTGGCGAAGGAACTGGCCGGAGTCACCCCCGCAGCAAAGGTGGATGCGCTGTTCGCCTACATGGAGAGGAGGGGGCAGACCTTCTACGACGAGGTCGTAACCCAACTCGAACATGCGCTGCAGTGCGCCAGCCAGGCGCGCGGCAGCGGTGCCGGTCCAGTCCAGGTAACGGCCGCCCTGTTGCACGACCTGGGGCATTTTCTAATCGACGAGCACAATGAAGAAAGCGCTTTTCTGCTGCAGGATTTTCTCCACGAGAAAGTGGGAGCCGAGTATCTGGAGCCGTTTTTTATCGCGGCGGTGACCGAGCCGGTGAAATTGCACGTGCCGGCCAAGCGCTATATCTGCACCGTCGATGACGCCTATCACGCCACCTTGTCCCAAGCCTCCAAACGGAGTTTTCAGCTGCAGGGGGGCTTTATGAGCGCCGCAGAGAAAGCGGAATTCGAAAAAAATCCCTTTTGGGAATATGCGGTGCAGCTGAGGCGGTGGGACGATCTGGGCAAGGCAAAGGGTGCCCAAAGGCCCGGACTGGAGGCTTACCGAGAGGTCGTGCAGAGCTGTTTGAAATAATCCATGCCGGGCGCTGGTCGATGCCCGTTCCTAGCGAAGCAACAGAATTTTCGCCGTCCGGGTGGCCTCACCAGCCCGGATGCGGCATAAATAGACGCCCGATGCGACTCGACCTCCCGCGCCATCGCTTCCATTCCAGGTCAGGGTATGCGGCATGGCGGTGAGCCGCTCGTCCTCGATTAGGGTGGCGACCTTTGCACCCAGAATATTGTATACAGCGACCGAAACGAGGGCCGTCTCCGGGGGTTGAAAGACGATCGTTATAGCGTCGTTGAAGGGATTGGGGTAGGTGGAGATTACCAGGGTTCCCGCCTCGATGCCCCGAGTGGCACGCGCCGACACGGCGCTGTCCCGATGCCTGACTTCCTCGCCGCTCGTCGTCACGTGCGCGAGGACATAAGTGTAGTCGACCTCCGGATCGACCCCGTCGTCGGCCCAGACGTAGCGCTTGCTTCGAGTGCTGCGCATCCTGCCTTTAAGAGCTGATTTCTCCCGTCTGAAAGAACCTGCCAGCGTCGGGGCATGCTCACTTTCTGCGCGGCGGTAGATGTTGAAGCCCTGGTTGCCGATTTCGTAGACTGCGGTCCAGTTCAGCAGGATGGCGCCTGCAACTCCGGTGGCTTCGAAGGCGGCGATTTCAACGCCGGGTTTGCGTTCGCCAAATTTGTTCGGCGCCCCCGGCGTTCCGCGATCGGCGCCGCCATCCCAATGCTCCGCCCGGGCGTTGTCCAGAGAGGCATTCCTCAGGGCCAGGGTCGGCCCCGTTCCATCGGGCGTCTGGGGCCAGGGCGGGGCATCGTCGAAAGCGACGGCGTCGACTAGCTGGCCGAGGGAATCCGACAGGGTGATAATATCGCCGCCGCCATCGATATTGAAGGCGAAGTCCCCAATGCATTCGTCCAGATCCGCAAACGCTGCAGTCATTGCCGAGCGCTCCTGACAGAGCACCGCGAAGCCGCCGGCCGGCAGCATGGTTTCCGGCGGCAGCAGAAACCCGTTGTTTTTCCGTCCGCGGCCGAAGGTCCAACCGGAGATGTCCACCGCCGCGTCTCCGGGGTTGTGCAATTCCACCCAGTCGCCCGCGTCGAAGTCGCTACTGGAGTTGTAGTTTATTTCGTTGATGAGGACGGCGGGCATGCCGCCCGGGGCGAAGTGCGCCGTCAAACTCAGCGCCTCCGACAGCGCTACCGCGATGCTTTCGTCGGCACCGAAAGGAGCGGACCACCCGGCGAATTCGTAGCCGAAGTTCGCACGGGCGGTCAGCTGAAAGGGAACCTCGTCGAAGAGTGGGCCCGACCAGGGAAAGGGCTCCGCTCTAACGCCGTTGATCTCGATGACTCCAGCGTGCTCCGGTTCGACGCGCAGCGACAGCAGCGATTGCGATTCCAGACCGAACTTGGCGGCCAGGTGCTGGCGCACGTGGCCGCCGCGTTGGCGTGCGAACTCCCGCATCTCAGCGATATTGGCCTCCCAGGGTTTCACGGAGGAGAAGGGATCTCCGTAGTGGGGAGCGGGATGGGGGCTCCACCTTTCGGCATGCCGCGCTATTTCGCCGCCGACCTCGTCCCGCAAACTGTCGATCAGAGCGATGACGCGCGCCGTCGCAAAGGTAGTATTCAGGTGGATCGCCATCTGTTGTACAAACTGATTTCTGAACCCGGGGGCTTCGAGCAGGGTGCGCAGCAGAAAGGTCGACCACGGGGGGTTCGGGTAGGGAGGGCCGTCGGCAGTCGATGCCATCTCCAGGGTGTTGTGATCCGGTGGACTTGGCGTCAGCGCCAGCTTCAGGTCGAACCCGAAGTCGGTGTCGAAGAGGATCCAGCGCCACTTCCCGGCGTCGGTGCGGGGGCGCCAATACTCGATGTTGGTGGCGGGCCAATCGGTGTTGGCGAAGAAAATCTCGGCGATCTGGTAGTCTATGTAGTGATCGATCTGCATCTGGTTTTCGACGTGTTCCATCGTCTCGGGGGCGGCCATGTCCGACGCGTCCAGGAAGGCGAGCAGGCTGTCGTAGTGGGCGGCTGTTCCCACCCGCACCTCGCTTCTCTCCTCCAGAAGGTCTATCTGGTTCCGGGGAATGCCATAGTTCGAAGCGATGTAACTTGCGTTGATGCGCTCGCGCAGATTGTGAATGCCCCAGTATTGGCCGTTGAGGAAGAGAATCGCTGGCCTGTAGGACTGGTAGTCCAGATCCATGCGGTCCTTGACCAGGCTCTGCATCATGCCGTCCCGCATCAATGTGTAGGTCCAGTCATTTCCCGAGTTTCGCAGAATGAATTCCGTGAATTCCTCTATTGGCTTATCGGCAAAAAGTCTGTATGTGAGCGTCTCTGTACCATATTTGGCGCGGAAGTTGATCGCCAGGGACTTCTGCGGCAGCCTGCGGCTCCAACCACCGTGGATTTCCACGCCCACGTCGCTGGCGAATCCCAGTTCGCCAGCCGCCTCGAAGAACTCGATACTGGCGGGGCGCTCCCAGTTTTTTTTGAAGTTCTCGTCCTTGCCCTCGACGTAGATGCCGAGATCCTCATCCCAGAGATTGTGCGGGTCGGTCGCCAGCGACACGACGGGGAGGGTGGGCTGCTCGCCGATCAGAAAGGTGTGGGTAATGACCTCGCTAGCAGTGCGTCCAGCCGTGAAGGCGCGCGCTCTGACGACGGTCGTGGCCCTTAGCTCTAGCGGATGGTCCCAGTAGGGCGTGCTCCTGCGCGTGGGAATGGCTCCATCGGTGGTATAGGTAATCAGGGTTCGCGCCGCGGGGTGGAAAAGGGCCACTGCCACATTGCCCTCGTACATGCCCCCCAGGTGGGAGAACAGCGGTGGGTCGCTGAGGGCGGATTTTCCCGTCGTTGCATTGGGGCGTCCCGGGGAGGGTGCTTCCATTGAGAACCAGTCATCGCCGCCGTCGGGTTGGCGGCCGTACGAGACGTCCGCTTGCTGGGGACCGAAGGAGAGCGAGTCGATGAGGGTGCTGGCATCCGGTGCGAACAGGGCCAGCTCTTCGCCCGAACGCCGCAGCCCGAAGTCCACGTGTGCAGGGCCATCGTCGAGGTCTCCATCCGCCCACAGCAGCAGGAACCCGCCTGGAGCGATCGTCGCTGTCGTCGGCGAATCAGCCGCAATCCGAAAGCGCGTGGGATTGTCGATATCGTCGGTTATGTACATTCCGGTCAGGTCGACGCGCTCTTTGCCGGCGTTGTATATTTCGATCCAATCCGGGAACTCACCCTCGTCGTCCGGACAGCAGGTCTGATTGTTGGCCATGATTTCGTTGATGTACAGATCCCGCCTGCCGGCGTCGGCGAAAGAGCCGGTGGCAGCGCCTGCCAGGAGATAGGACAGGGCCATTAGCAGGAGGCTTTTCCCGTAGGCAGAGCGGGATTCAGTCCGTTTCCGGCGCGCGTTCATTGGCCCTGCCTTGCGCCCTGTGCGCACTGCGTCCAGTGGGCTATCGAGCGATTATTAGCGCGCGTGCGGTAGTGAGATGGTTCCTTCATAAGTGCCCCATGTCCAACCCGGCGATAGCTGATTTAGAGCGCCAGAACTTGCGATCTAGCGGATGAGGATGAGCTTCTTCGTCTGCGACCAAGCGCCAACGCTGAGGCGGTACAGGTACGCGCCGCTGGCCAGCTTGCGGCCGCGATCATCCCGGCCGAACCAGCGCACCGTGTGCGTCCCCGCTTCGTGAACTCCCCGGGCCAGCGACGATACTTTCTGACCGCTCAGGGAAAACAGACTCAGATCCACGAATTCCCTTTGCGACACGGTGAAGCTTATAGCCGTGGTAGCATTGAAGGGATTTGGATAGTTCTGCCCTAGCGCGGTGGCGTGCGGAAGGGCAAGGGCATATTCCCCGGCGAGGGTCTCGACGTCGAAATAGGGCGTGCCGTCCCAGTCGACGAGGATGGTCTTGGCGTGCTCCCCGTCTATGCGGCGGTGCAGCTCGAATCTCTTGTTTGTCATGACGCTGTCTGTGCCTCTGCGTCCCGGCGACCAGGAATAGAGCCCGTTGGGCGTGTTCGAAATGAAGATGTGGTCCTCTACTCCGCGCTCTTGGCCCCGGGCGCTGGTCCTCGAGAAGCGCAGTCTGAAGGCCCGGGCCCCAGGTTGTTCAGCGAATCTATTGAAGTCATTGATTTCTAACTCATCGAGGTGCACATGGGCAACGATCTCACCAGCGGCGAAAGGAATAATGGCAGTGGCGAAGAGGAAGTCCGCTGCAGCTGACTGGTCATACGCGAATTTGATGGCCTTTGCATCGATGCGCAAAAAGTCGGTGAGATTGTAGGTGTCTACGATTTCGGTTTGCAGCGGCGCTGCATTTTTAAGTCTGGCTTGCGCGACGACCATGTTATCCGTGCCGATCCTGGCCCGCTCGCGATCAACGTCGCGAAGCTGTTGAGAGGGCGATATGTGCCAGATCTGCTCCACGCGGTTAACGGCCGCGCGCCCGTGTACTGCCACCTTGTCGAGGAAGAACCAGTAGTCGTCGGCCCGCCGGTTTTCTATTTGCGGTTTCACGTAGTACATCGCGCGCCTGTGGGCATAGTCCTGATTTTCGAGCGCAGCGGAGTAATGATCCAGCTCGTCGGCAACGATATGGTAGGTCTCGAGCGCCTTGAGGCTGCCCACGTCCGACCAGCGGAAGTTGTCCTCAAAGGTGGCCTGATCCCTGTTGTTGACGTAGACCGTGTTGTGTGCGGCGGTGCCTTTGAAATAGTGACGGGCCGTTAGAAAGTCGTCGAATTCGCTGTCGTAGCCGTAGAGGTCGGCGTAGCGCTTGCGATCGAAATTAGCGATGACATCCAGGTTGTTGGGGATGACCAGGCCGCTGCTCTCGACGATCAGGTTGTCGTTGTAGGCGGACAGCTCGACGGAGAGAAGGTCGGCGTGCGCGTGATGCGACCACGTTTTATAGCCCCAGTAAGGGCCGGGTGCAGGTATCATTTCTCCGCCCCGGAAATAGGCATAACGGGCTGCGTAGTCGAAGCTTCGATTCGCAGTGAGCCAGTTGCTTCTGGAAATAAAAATCCCCGACTCTGCGAAAAACCTGGTGGCGGGCAGGTCGAAGGTGAAGGAGCGCTTGTGGCGCGGATCGGCGACGAAGGACAGGATTTCGGCGAGTTCACGATCGTCCCAATACTGGGTATGGCCGAGGGCGATCGGCTCCTTGAGGAATGATTCGTAGCCCTTTTTTTCGGGTTGCTTGCCAAAGGCGCGCACCCAGATGCCCTTGGTGTCGCCGATGACGGGAATGTCGGAAGCCGTGTAGACTTTTTCCTCGTCGAATTTGGGTTCGATAGGTTTTACCGCGTAGATCATGTACTCGTTGAGTCGGGCGATTGTATTCTTAAGTTGCGATATCCGCTGCGGATGCAGGGCGATTTTTGCCGCGTTGCTCGCCAGCATGGCCAGGAACTTGTTGAAACTGGAGGATATCCTGTAGGCGTAGTAGAACGAGTGTTCGTCGTGGACGCCGTCCGCGAAGACGTGGTCGATCTGGTACCCCAACCTCTGGTCGATTACCTCGAGCCAGTTTCTCTGATGCGGCGCATCGTAGGCCTTGAACATGCTCAGCGCGATGGCGGTGGGCAGAAAGGAATCCAGTTCGAACAAGGTGCCGTGATTGTTGGCGTTGGTCGCGTTGCCCTCCCGGCTCTTCCAGACCAGCTGTGCGGACAGCGCTTTCAGCGCCGACGCGAAGACCCTTTCGTCGAGGCGAGCGTCCGTCTCCAGCCTATGAAATAGGGTCGATAGAACCCGTCCGGTGCGCCTGCCGGCGGCCGTGGGCGACCTGAAGATGTTGTCCAGGCAGTCGAGGCAGGGGTGCTCCTTTGCCGCTGCGGTCGAGATTCTGCGGATGTTGCTGACGAAAAAATCGGTTTCGTCGCCGTAGTACCAGTCCTTCAATTCCAGGTTGATGTCATCGATTCCTCCCCGCTCTTTGAAAAAGTGGAAAAGCTCCGTGATCGCGGCGGCGGTCCTGCCCGCTGTGAAGAGAGATTTCAAGCGCCCGAGGTCGTGCCGGCGGGTATCCATATCGATGGCTCTTAGGAGCTCGCTATCGGTTATCTCGTTAGTCAGGGGCAAGAGCTGGTCCCCGGGAGCGGAAGACAGTTCGAGGCGGTCGGTCACCGTGCCGCGATTGTTGGTCAATACGACTGCCTCGGGTGGCGCCGATGCACTCAGATCCGCCCCATGTACGATCAGGAGGTCGGTTTTGGAGTCGTTGTCGAAGTCACCGGAAAAAACCGCTCTAATCCATTGGGGGGCGCCCGCTGCGGGGCGGTACGTATATTCGATCCCGCCGTCGCCGTTGAGGGCGCTGAGCTTTGGATTGCTCCGAGCGCCGCCGGGCGAACTGCTGTGCTCGACGACCGCGATCCCATCCCGGCCCTTGCGATCGAGATCCATGCCGAGTCCCAGGTAGATGTGCGAGATCCGGCCCGCAATTGGCGGCGTCGAATACAGGATGCGTCGACTTCGATTGGGGACGTCGATGGCGGTTACCGTGGAGTGGCGTCCATATTCGTGCGGGATGGAGGCGATGACCACTACGTCCTTGGAACCATCGCCCGAAAGATCGGCGAAGACCAGTGGACCAAGGCCGATGGCGCCGCTTTCATTGGTATCGTAGGCAAGATCCCAGGTGCCGTCGGCTTTGACGAGGAAAAGCCGGCGGCGCGGCGCGGCGGG
>CAXFTV010000328.1:0-8299 GCA_964005845.1 uncultured bacterium | reverse complement strand
CACGTCGCGGCCGGCCAGGTCGATGCTGGCGGCGCGCTCAAAGGTGAGGGGAATATTGGCTTTGTCGGCCGAAATCAGAGCGAGGATGACGGCGTTGACATTGCCGCCGGCCAGAAAGTGGGCTTCCATGCGGTCCAGATTGACTTCCAAGCCGGCTTTATTGGCGCTGATCTTTGGCTGCACGATCTGGGCCGGCGGCACTTTGCGCAGCCGCATGCCGAACAGGTCTTTGAAGATGCCCACCTTGACCCCGGCGAAGTAGGCGCTGATCCACAGCCCGACCGGGATGACGTAGGTGAAGAGCACCAGGAAAATGATAATCCCGAAGAGGATCAGCAGGAGAAATGCGAGTGACATGTTTTAACCCCCTGTGAGTATGGAAAAAATCTGCAGCCCGTCCGGGCAGTATTGAGTTTTCAATCTTCCTCTTTGACAAAGCGCTGCACCACCACCCGATTGCCCGCCACCTCCAGGACCTCTACTTCTTCACCCGCAGCGACGAAATCCCCTTCGCTGATCACGTCCACGATCTCCTCGCCGATCTGCACCCGACCCGCCGGCCGCAGCGGCGTCAGCGCCGCGCCCCGCGCCCCCACCAGGGAATCCATATCCGCACGCGACGAATCGTACCCCTGGTCCCGCGTAGTTTTGCTCTCCAGCACCAGGCGCTGCCAGGCGCGCCGGCGCACCAGCAGCCACACCAGCGCCACCGTGCCTCCCACCCCCAGGGCCCCTACTCCAATGGCGTATTCCGGTCCCAGCTTGTGGGCCACGTAGACCCCGGTGCAAATGGTCAAAAAGCCGAGGATGCCGAAGATATTGAACCCCGGTATGACGAAAATCTCCAGGAGGATCAGGACGAACCCCAGAATGAGCAGACCCACGGCATAGAGCAATTCCGGACTGAGGAAACTCATACCGACCTCACGACGATCCGACTGCCCCGGGCTTCGATGATGCGGATCCGGGTATTGCCGGCGATAAACTCCCCCTCGGCGATAATATCGAGCCTCCTGCCCTCGAAGGAGCCCACTCCCACCGGCCGCAGATCGCTCAGCGCCACGCCCTCCCGCCCCAGCAACTCTTCATCCTCTTCCCGCGGTGCCGACACATAGCCCTCGGCAGCCGGCGTCTCGCTCTGCAGGACCAGACGGTTGAAGGCGGCAAATCTGGGCAGCGCCCGCAGGAAAGCCGCAGACATTACAATGGCGCCAATCATAGAAGCGGCCAGCCAGCCGACCTTTTCAGCAATCGCGTCCACGTCCTTGATTTCCCACAACTCGGCCTGTCCCAGCTGACTTATGAGGAGGCTGGCCACCATCAGCAGTATTCCGGCCAGCCCCGCCAGGCCAAAACCCGGGATAAAGGCGATTTCCACCACCAGCAAGGCCAGACCTGCAACGAAGAGCAGCAATTCGCTCCACTCGGCCAGCCGCACCACCAGATGGCTGCCGAAAAACAGCCCCAGAGCGACCAGGGCCAGGGTCCCCCCCACGCCCCATCCCGGAGTGCGCACCTCGGCGATCAGCCCGAACATGGCCACGGCCAGCAGAATGGAGGTTACGATCGGGTGGGTGAGGAAACGCAGGGCGTGCTCGGACCAGTTGAGTTCGATATAGACTATTTCGACGTCCGTCAAATCGTAGATCTGCATCAGCTCGTCCAGCGTCTCGGCGGTTTCGTCGGCCATCTGGTAGTGCAGCGCCTGCTCGGTGGTGAGGGTGGCCGGCCTTCCCACCTCGGCACTGAAGCCGGGGATATCGATTTGCTCGTCCACCATGGCCTCGGCCTTTTTGGGATCGCGGCCGGTGCGCTCGGCAGTGGCCCGCATTTCGGCTTTGAAATAGGAAATGACCTTGTCGCCGGCTTTGGTGCCCTCTGCATCTACCGCCGTAGCGGCGCCGATCGTACCCGCCCGGGTCATGACGATTTTGTCGCACGACAGCGAAATCAGCGCCCCGGCCGAAATGGCCCGCTTGTTGATGAAGGCGATGGTCGTGGCCCTGGAATCGAGAATCGCATCGCGGATCACCGTGGCCGCGTCCACGCGGCCGCCGAAGGTATCGATCTCGAAGACGATCGTCTCCACCCCCTGCTCATCGGCCTGTTGGACGACGCGCTCGGCAAAAGCGGCAATCCCCGGATCGATCATGCCCTCCAGCTGCAAATTCACGTGGTACAGGGTTTCTCCCCGCCCCCCCGCCGGCAATAGCAGAACGAGGCCGAGCCAGAATGTGCAATAAATTCTCTTCACCTGATCCCCTTACCTCGATGGCAAGAATAATTTTTATATAAGTACTCTAAAAAGATTCTTCTTGTCAATGACCATTTGACGCTCCCTGCCAATCAAGCTATTTTCTGCTCGCAAAACAGGTTTTTTCGCTTTTTGACGCACCGTCGAAGCCCAGAACATTCAGGGGGAAAATGCCATGCCAGAAAACGACCAGCTGGACCTGATCCTCAAAGGCGGCCACCTCATCGATCCGGCCAACCAGATCGACGCCGGCCGCGACGTCGGTATCAAAGACGGCAAAATTGCCCGCGTAGCCGAAGAGATCCCCCCTGGGGAGGCCCCTCGCAGCATCGACCTCAGCGGCCTCTTCATAACCCCTGGCCTCATCGACATGCACCTGCACGCCTACCACACCCGCGATCTGGTGCCGGGTGCCTGGTCCGACTCCCTGCATCCCGACGCCCATTTTCTCAAGGAAGGCGTGACTACCTGCGTCGATACCGGCACCGCCGGCTGGCAGGAGATGGATCACTTCAGGGAAAGCGTCATCGATCGCTCTACGATCCGCGTCCTGGCCTACGTCAACATTGCCGGGGCCGGCATGGGCGCCCCCGAACAGATAGTGGCCGGTTTTGATCCAGCGCGCACCGCCGCCGCTGCCAGCGCCCACCGGGAAGCGGTTGTGGGCATCAAAAGCGCGCACTACTGGGCCGGTGAATTCGACGCCGACCATCCCCCCTGGGCCTCGGCCGAAAAGGCGGTGGAAGCCGGGGCGTTGTGCCAGATGCCGGTCATGATCGACTTTGCCCAGCGCCTTCCCGAACGGCCCTATTCCCAGCTCGTCCTCGAAAAGCTGCGGCCCGGCGACATCCACACCCACGTCTATGCCAAGCACACGCCGGTCGTGGACGAGGCCGGCGAGGTCTTCGACTACATGTACCAGGCGCGCGAACGCGGCGTCCTCTTCGACCTGGGCCACGGAGCCGGCAGTTTCTGGTTGCGCCATGCCGCCCGCGCCATTGCCCAGGGCTTTCCGCCCGACACCATCAGTACCGATCTGCACCTGGCCAATATTCACGGCCACGTCAACAGCATGATGGATGTCATGTCCAAATGCCTGGCCATGGGCATGCCGCTCCAGGAGGTGGTGTACCGCTCCACCCTAACCCCCGCACAGGCCCTGCACCGGCCCGAGCTGGGCACCCTGAGCGTCGGCGCCGAAGCCGATATCGCCGTCCTCGAATTGCGTCCGGGCAGCTTTGCCTTCCGCGACTGCGGCTGGGCCCGCATCGACGCCGACCAGCGGCTGGAATGCCTCCTGACGCTGGGCAGCGGCGAGGTGGGGGGGGACCGCCATGCCCTCACCTGCCCCCACTGGGAAGAAGCGCCGGCAAGCTACTGGACACCCGATGGCCCCCAGCGCCTGTGGCGAGCCCATTGAAGCGAGGTCTTCTTGAAGGAACGGGTCAACGCATCCCCCTACTTCCTCCTGGTCATCCCGGTGCTGGCGGCTCTGGCCCTCCATGGCCTGGGGCGTGATCTGAGCCCCGCCGAGCGCGCTTTGCTGGAACGCGCCGGCGACGGCGCGACGGCGCTGTACAGCCCGCTCTACCTGCTGTTCCTACAGCTGTGGAGCAGCATCGGCCACAACCCCTACTGGCTCCACCTTTCGGGCCTGCTGAGCGGCCTGGCGGCCCTCATCCTGGGACTCCATTTCGTGCGCTACCTGGGGGGCGCCCACGCCGCCCCGGGCGCGCTCCTGCTGCTGGCGGCATCGCCCTTTTTCAACGCCCAGATGCAGCGCCTCTCGCCGGCGCCTGTGGCCCTGGCCGCAGTAATGGCTTGTTTCCTCTGTTTTATCGAGTACAGCCGCAACGGCAGCTTGAAGTGGCTGGGCGGCTGGTTCCTGACGACGCTGCTGGCCTGGAGCATGCACGCCGGACTGAGTTATATGCTGGTGGTGCAGTGGCTCTTCATGATCCTTTACCGCGAGCGCCACCGCGGCAGCCAGCTTTTTTGGTGGCTGGCCCAGATCCCGGTGACCGCCCTTTTCGGGCTGGCCTTCGGCGGCATTGTCCGGGAAGTCCTGGCGATTCGCCTGCCGGCGCTTGATGCGGGACAGTTCGCGCGCGCGGCCCCCGAGTTCTTCGGCCTTTTAAGCGCCAATCTGCCGCCCTCGGCCGCCCTCGTCGGCGGCGCCCTCTTCGCCCTGCTCATGGGCGGCGGAATCTGGGCCTGCAGGAACTGGCGCCGCGATCCCAGACACGGACTGGCACTGCTGGGGTTTGCCGCCCCCTTCCTGCTGTGGCTGACTCCGGTGGGCCACGCCGCCTACGGCCTGGCCGCCCTGCCCTCTCTGCTCGTCCTGGTATCCATGGGCCTGCGGCTCTTTCCGCGCTGGGTGCGCCAGCTGCTGTGGGCCCTGGTCGGCATCACTTATTTGTGGGGCTACTGGTACCTGGACAAATAATCACTCAACCCATCGCGAGGTTTTTCCCATGAACCAGATCTATCGCCCCCGCCGGCTGCGCCGCAGTGAAAACATCCGCGGCCTGGTGCGGGAGACCTGCCTGCGGGCCGAAGAATTCATCTACCCCATGTTCGTCATGGAGGGACAGGGGGTGCGCGAACCCATCGACTCCATGCCCGGCCAGCACCGTTTTTCGGTCGACGAGCTGGTGCGCGAATGCGAGGCCCTGGCGCCGCTGGGCATCGGTGCGGTGAACCTGTTCGGCTACTGCGAGGACAAGGACGACCAGGCCAGTCAGGCCTACAATCCCGAGGGCCTGATCCAGCGCGCCGTGAGCGCCCTCAAAACGGCGCTGCCGGAACTTTGCGTGCAGACCGACGTGGCCCTGGACCCCTACACCGAACACGGCCACGACGGCCTCGTAATCGCGGGCGAGGTAGTCAACGACGAGAGTGTCGAAGTGCTGTGCAAAATGGCGGTATCCCACGCCGCGGCCGGGGTCGACTGGGTGGCGCCATCCGACATGATGGACGGCCGCGTCGGCGCCATCCGCCGCGCCCTGGACCGGGCCGGCTACAGCCAGGTCGGCATCCTGGCCTACTCGGCCAAGTACGCCTCCTGCTTTTACGGCCCCTTTCGCGGCGCCCTCAAATCGGCGCCCAAAAAGGGCGACAAAAAGACCTACCAGATGGACCCGGCCAACCAGCGCGAAGCGCTGCGCGAGATCGCCCTGGACATCGAGGAAGGCGCCGACGTGGTCATGGTCAAGCCGGCCCTGCCCTACCTGGATATCATCACCCGGGCGCGCACAGCCTTTGACGTGCCGATCGCCGCCTACAATGTCTCCGGCGAATACGGGATGATTCTGGCCGCTGCCGCAAAGGGCTGGGTGGACCGGGAGCGCGCCATCCTCGAAGCCCTCACGGCCATCAAGCGCGCCGGCGCCGATATGATTCTGACTTATTTCGCGCCGGCAGCGGCGCGCTTGCTGCAGGAATCGCAATAAGGAGAAATCTGAAATGCTTAGGCCGGAACAAAAAAAACACCTGGACGAACGCGGTTTTGTGATCCTGGAAGGGATCATGTCGCCGCGGGAAACCGACGAATTGCGCCAGCATGCCCTGGCCCTGGCGCGGCGAGAAGCCGCTGCCGACACCGGCTTTATGTACCTGGAGGACAAGGCCCAGCGAGTCTGGAATCTGGTCGACAAGGGCGCAGTTTTTGAAGCGGCGATCCAGGATCCGCGCGTCCTGGAACCCATCGAGTATCTGCTGGGTGAGACCTGCACCCTGAGTTCGTTTACGGTCAATATCATCGGCCCGGGCGCGCCGGCCAGCAACTTCCACGCCGACCACCCCCTGTCCAGCCTGCCCCTGCCCCGTCCCCGCTTTCCGATCTCGGCCAACAGCATGTGGTTTCTGGACGATTTCACCATCGAAAACGGCGGCACCCGCTGCGTGCCCGGCAGCCATCTGCGGGTCGACGAAACGCCCGATCCGGAGGCCGCTTATCCGGAAACCATCCAGGCCCAGGGGCCCAGGGGCTCCATCATGATCACCAACGGCGCCCTCTGGCACTCCTCGGGCGCCAATCGCAGCACCGGCGAGCGGGTGGCGTTGCTGGGTTTTTTCTGCCGGGCGGAAATCAAGCCGCAGCAGGATCATTTGAAGATTGTTTCGCAGGAAGTCGTGGAGCGTGCAACGCCGACCTTGAAAAGGCTGCTGGGGTACGATTCCCGGCCCAACGTGCTCACTTGAAGTGCGGCTCCTAACGCCGCACCGCCCTTTTTTTGCAGGAGATAGAGATGAAAATCGATGCGCTCGAGGTTTACCCCGTCGACCAATTCGTCTATGTCAAAATACGCACCGACGCAGGCCTCTACGGCCTCGGGGAAGCCTCGCTCTCGGGCCGCTCCCTGGCTGTGGTCGCGGCCCTGGAACACCTCGAACCCGTGCTCGTGGGACAGGATGCCAGCCGCATCGAGCACATCTGGCAGGACATCTTTAGAGGCACCTTCTGGCGCGGTGGCCCGGTGCTGCAATCGGCCCTGGCCGGCATTGATATTGCGCTGTGGGACCTGGCCGGCAAGGCCCTGAATGTACCCACCTACCGCCTCCTCGGCGGCGCCACCCGCGACCGGGTCCTGGTCTACCGCCACGTCTCGGGCGGCACCCCCGAGGAACTGGCCGAGCGCGGCCGGGAAATGGTCGAACAGGGCTGGCGCGTCCTGCGCATCTCACCCATCGATAGCATTAGCGGGGACTTCAACGCCAGCCGCGCAATTCGCCGCGGCGTCGAGCATTTCAGCGCCCTGCGCCAGGCCGTCGGCGACGATGTCGAAGTTATCTTCGAGGTCCACACCCGGCTGACGCCGCCGGCCGCCATCGAGTTGTGCAACGCCATCGCCGACTTGCGCCCCTTCTTCGTCGAAGACCCGATTCGCTCTGAGAACCCGGGCTCCTTCGCCACCTTGCGCGCCCACACCCCCGTTCCCCTGGGCACCGGGGAGCAACTGACCACCAAGTGGGCTTTTCGCGAATTGATCGAACAGGAGCTGATCGACTACCTGCGGGTCGACATCTGCCACACCGGCGGCATCACCGAAGGCAAAAAGCTGGCGGCCATGGCCGAAGTCCACTACCAGGAACTGGCCTGCCACTACACCGCCAGCACCCTCAGCACTGCGGCCATGCTCCACCTCAACCTCTCCATACCCAACTGCGCCGTCCAGGAGTACGCCCCGCCGCCGCCGTGGATGGACGAAGTAATCCCGCACCAACTGCAAACCCGGGATGGCTACCTGCTGCGCCCCGAGGCCCCCGGCCTGGGCATCGACCTCGACGAAGCGGCCGCCGCCCGGCATCCGCACACCCCCGCAGAGCCGCCCCACCTGCGCCGCGAAGACGGCTCGGTACAGGATTGGTGAGGCCGCCTTGCTCAACAATCCCAGCGGGCATATTCCATCCACCGGGTCAATTCGAGCTGCGTTTCGGTGAAGCGCCGGCGCACCTGCGGCGGCAGGTAAAAGTGATGGCGGTTGCGCGGCTCGCGCGCCATGACATTGTAGTGGGCGTGGGCATAGTTGAAATAGAGATTGGAGCGCCTGCCCGGCGTCGTCTTGGGCAGCCCGTCGTGGATCACCGCCTCGGAAAAAAACAGCAGGTCCCCGGCCCGTCCCACCACCGGCAGCGCCCCGGGCATTTCCAGCCCCGGATAGTCGTTCCACGCCAGCTCGAAGTTGCTCTTGTGCGATCCCGGCAGCGCCACCACACAGCCGTCCTCGGGTCCGTTGTCGGTGAGAAAGTAAACCATGTTGAACATGCGGCTGCTGATACAGCCCCTGCTGCAGGCGTAGTCGGAGGTGGGTACGCCGCGATGCCAGCCGCCCGGCTGGGCGCCCTGCTCTTTTGAGATGGACCAGGTATTGATCAACTGTGCTGGGCCGACGAATTCGCGCAGGTAGGGCAGGGCCCGGGGGTGGTCGATGAGCCCGTCAAAGGCCGCATCGAGCCGCGGCAGGCCGTTCAGGCGCACCTGGTGAACCCGGTTCTGCTCGCGCGTCGGGCGCCCGGCAGGCCCCGGACCCAGCGCCTCCT
>CAXFTV010000327.1:0-3026 GCA_964005845.1 uncultured bacterium | reverse complement strand
TCAGATTATGAAAAGCACCGGGAAAATGCCGCCCGGGCAAAGGAAAATTACAGATTGAAATACGGCGATATTAGACAGCGCTTCCCCGGTAAGTTCTACGAACACTAGAGCCTTTTATGGCCGGGAGAAGAGTGGGCGGAGCTCAGCGCCTGGCCAGTCCTTCCCGGTCTTATTGAAAATGTGGACCATGCCCCCTACCGCGAGCGCTCCAGCGCGGCCGGAAAGCCATAGGGGGTATCCCTGCGGTGCCCCGGCAGGGGCCAGCTCTGGCCGCCCAGATTCTGGAAAGAATCGCGCTGGCCGCAGAGCCACAGGAACAACTCCGCCACTTTGATGTCGGCGCGGAATTGCTCGACGATAGAGGCGATCGGGCTGCCGTAGCCGGCCGCGGCAAAATCGAAGCTCTCTTCGAGGATCCAGTCCCGTTGGGGCGGGGTAGTGCGCCAGTAGAAGTACTTCAGCATGTTGCGCAGGGCCGTGGCGGTCGAGGGGCCGCGGCGGTGCCAGACGTGGTAGGCAGTGAGAAAAATCGAGCCGGCCGGTGCCGCCGTGGGGACCGCGCCGCGGATGCTGCCCAGGTGCGACATGAAGCGGGCCTTGTTGTGTACCAGGTGGGAACCAGGCAGGATCTGAGTGGGACCCAGCTCGAGAGGAGTGTCCTGCGGGTAATAGAAGACCTGCAGATAGTTGAGTTCGAGCGCAAAGTCGAAGTTGCCGTCCACGTGCCAGCCACCCACGTCGGCGACAGGACATTGGACCCGGTGGTTGCTCATCAGCACCGGAGTGTGGAAATCGGCGCCCAGCAGGGCGCGCACCGCTCCGGTGGCGACCGGGTTGAGGGTGACGTTCTCGACAAACCAGTCCTGTGCCAGAATGCCGGTGGGTTCGTAGAAATCGTCTTCGTCCAGATATTTGGTGGCCCGCTGATTAATCTCGTCGGGCACCACTCCTTCCAGCAGGAGATAGCCGTTTTTGCAGAAATCCAGCACCTGGGTGTCGTTCAGGGTGGGGGCGCAGTCGTAGGTTTTGCGTTCGGATGGGCGCATTTTCTAGCTCCATTTTTCCAGGATGAATTCAAAGCCCAGGCCGTGCGAGTCGTCGTGGTCCATGGCCAGCAAGGCCATGTTGGGAAAAGAAATGATGCGCCAGCCCTCCCGCACCGCATCCAGCACGGTCTGATAGGGCCACTTCTCCGCATCGAGGCCGCCTTCGGAGCGCACCCCCTCCCGGATCAGCATCATGCCGACGACCTGGGAATGGGGCGAAGTGTTGGCGGCTTGGAGGTAGAGCAGATCCTGCCGTGAATTGCCGCTGGACTGGACGATGTCGGCGATGCCCTGGCGCAGCCGCGCGGTGGTCAGGGTGCCAATAGCCAATTCGGTCTCCAGGTCTGCGGCAATTTTTTGCTGGGTTTCGGTCATACTTTTTTGCTCCAGTGCGTTTTTTTTTGCGGGCGTGTTTCTAGGTTGCTCGCCAGCGAGTACAGGCTATTTATAGGCAGTTATTTATATTCAATATGGACCGAATGAGGCCGACTCGGCGAGGCCATCGTTGCCCCGGTTCAGGCACCGGGCCCGCCCCTGTTAGGAGGCCGGCGCGCGGCTGGCTTCTATGGGTCGTTAAGAGGTGCATAAACGCTACCGGCAGATCGCTATCTCAAAGGCTTTTTGCCATTGCAAGCACGAAAATCGGCAGTAAATATACGGCCTGACAGAGCCACTGTCAGCAGTTAAAGAGGAGGATGGAAATAAGTTGACTGCAAAACCCTTAGATCTTATAATGAAAAATGAATAATATCTACCAATCCGCAAGAAAGAGGGGCGAGGTGCAAGGGCTCAGCGCCAGAGAACTGGAATTTTTCCACGAAGAGGGGTTTTTAATGCTGCCGCAGGTGTACGCGGCGGCCGATCTGCAGCCCCTGCGGGACGAACTGAGTGAAGTCCTGCAGCGCGAGGCCCTGCGCCTGAGTTCTGCGGGTAAGCTCGGCAATCTCTACGAAGAAGAGCCCTTCGAGCGCCGCTTGAGCCGGATTTATGCCGAGGCTCCAGAGATCGTCGGCGCCATCATGGGACGGGGCGGCGGCGGCCACAGCGGCCGCGCCCTCTTCGAGGTCATCACCCACCCCAAGCTAGTGCGCAAAGTCGAATCCTTCATCGGGCCGGAGATCGTCGGGGCCTCGGCCTACCGCATTCGCCCCAAAGTACCGGGCATGCCCAGTGGGGTGGTGCCCTGGCACCAGGATTCCGGTTACTTCAGTCCCCACTGCGATGACAGTTTGATCCTCACCTGCTGGATCCCGCTGGTGGATGCGACGCCGGAAAACGGCTGTTTGCAGGTGCTGCCCCGGGTCCATCGCCAGGGAGTGGTGCGACATTTCACCCACGGCCCGAACGGCTACCTGGCCATCGCCGGGCAGGATTTGCCGCCCCGGGAACCCGTGACCGTGCCGGTGCCCCTGGGTGGAGTGCTGTTTTTGACTAACTGCACCCCGCATTGCTCAACGCCCAACACCACGGATGTGGTGCGCTGGAGCATTGACTTGCGCTATCAGGACGCGGCGCTGCCCAACAATGTGGGGGAAGGGCCCGAGGAATTCAGTCTGGAGCGCCCACAACACGAGATCGCCTGTTATCCGCCGGAGGCGGATTTCGTAGTACAGAGTCGGGAAAATCCCGATTCGGCGGTGGCTAACTGGGAGGAATTTCACCAGATTCGCCAGCGCTACCAAAAGGTGCGGCCGCCCGGGCCGGATCGGGGCTGGGTGCCAATGGGCGAGTTTAACAATACTTAACCAGGAGGTTAGCATGTCGGAGAGAATGAGATGGCTGTTTGGCGCAGGTCTTGTCCTCGGTCTGGGCTTATTTGGTTGCGGCGGCGATGGTTCCACCCTGGGACCAGACGGTACACCGGACAACGGGGACAATGGCGACAATGGGACGGCCAAAGTAACGCTAGGCGAATTGAGTGATGAGATCTTCACCCCGGGTTGTGCGGGGTGTCATGGTGGCGGGAACCCCTCTGCTGGC
>CAXFTV010000326.1:0-8519 GCA_964005845.1 uncultured bacterium | reverse complement strand
GAAAAAAAGCGAGTGAAAAAAATTGGTTGCCAAAATTATCTATTCACCTACCCACCGGCGCCACGATCCCGCAGGAGAATTTGTCGGCGATGGTCTCTATCCCTATTCGGAGGCACCCGCCCGGGCGGATGCCATCCTGCACGCCCTGCAACAGGGAGGTTATAGTGAAATTCTCTCACCTCGCACCTATCCGGCCACCCACCTGCAGGCGGTCCACGAATTGAATTATCTGAATTACCTGGAAAAAATCTATCCTGCCTGGCGCGCCGCGGGCCGACCGCAAACCGGGGTCATCCCCGATACCTTTGCCCTGCGGACACTGCACACCTGCCCCACCCAGTTGCTCAAACAATCCGGTTATTATTGTTTTGATGCCCAGACACCGATTGTCGAGCACACCTATGCCGCCGCTATCGAGGCCGCCCACTGTGCCCTGAGCGGCGCCGATCTATTGTGCGAAGGCCACGCCAGTGCCTATGCCCTGTGCCGCCCCCCGGGCCACCATGCCGGCCGTTCCCTATACGGCGGTTATTCCTACCTGAACAACGCCGCCATTGCCGCCAATTACCTGAGCCGCGAAGCGCGCGTCGCCCTTTTAGATTTCGATTACCACCACGGCAATGGCAGCCAGGATATTTTCTACAATTCCGACCAGATTCTTTTCATATCTATACACGCCGACCCGAATCGGGCCTATCCCTTCTACTGCGGCTATGCCGACGAACGCGGTGCCGGCGCCGGCCGTGGATTCAACCACAATTTCCCCCTCCCCCCCCAGATAGATGACGCCCTCTACCTGCAAGTGCTGGAAAAGGCCCTCGGCATCGTCCAGAATTTCGCACCGGATTATCTTGTAGTATCGGCGGGAGCCGACATTTTCGCCGACGACCCCCTGGGTGATTTCGACGTTTCTCTAGAGGGCTTCAAAGCCATCGGCCGCCAATTATCCACCCTTGACCTGCCCACCCTGCTAGTACAGGAGGGCGGCTATAATACGCAACAACTTGGTCAGGCCATTTTGAATTTGTTGGATCCTTTTTCGCCATGAGAGGACGCAGCATGACCCGCATTGAACTACAGACCAGCCAGCGGACTGAAATGATTCCGATCACCGACGAGGTCCAAGGGGCCCTTGACGATAGCGAAATTAGAGAAGGCATCTGCCATCTATATGTGCCCCATACCACCGCGGGCCTGGCCATCAACGAAAACGCCGACCCCATGGTCGCCCGCGATTTCCTCCACGTGATCGACCACCTCATCCCCTTCTCGGATTCTGCCTACCGCCATATGGAAGACAACTCTGCCGCCCATGTGAAAGCCATTCTTTGCGGAACTTCCGAAACCATTCTGGTGCGTCAGGGACGCCTGCTACTGGGCACCTGGCAGGGCATCTTTTTCTGTGAGTTCGACGGCCCCCGACAACGGCATTTTTTCGTTAAAGCGATGGCTGGATAAGGCAATGCACAAAGGCTACGGGCTATCGCCCTGGATCCTACCGGTGTTCGGGGCATATTCTCTTGTCAAGCTCATTTAGAAAAGGTCTATAATTCCCCCCGTGGCATAAGTGCCGCAGATATCGACTCAAGCTTGACTGAACACTTCGCGCACAAGCGCCAGCATGGCATCATTATCCGGATCCAGGCCGCTGAATAGGGCGCCCTCACACTGGTTTTCGACCACAGTCTCCAACAACTGCCGGGCCAGCACGGGCTCGCTGCCGATGGAAACCGGGGGGTAGAGCGGCACCTGGTCCCGAATCTGCGCCCTGAGCCGGGCCACTTCGCGGGCGAACATCTGCGCCAGCGGCAGTTTTCCATTTTGCAAATCGGCCACTGCCAGGGGTAAATCGAGATCGTCGTACCCGAACATCCGGTACACCAGTTGCAATGCCTCATCTTCCCCCACCCCCCCTACCGTCCGGCATAGTGCCGGGGCCCACTCGGAGGCTAGATTAGTCACCGTCGTGGCCCATCCCACCACCCCCCCGTGTGAACTCCCTCCGGTCAAATAATCCGCCCCCCTTTCCCAGGCCTCGTAGATATGCCCTCCCAACAAGGCGATCGAGGGCGGAAAAACATCGCTGCCGAATACCTTATCTCGCCCTCCTGCATCCTGTACCGCGAGACGGAATTCTCGCATGCGCTCGGCCATCACCAGGGCCCGAAAGCGCAACCACTCCAGAACGACGCCCTGCTCGCCCAGATAGGCGAGAAACTCCCAGAAACCGGGTCGGGCCCGGCCGATCCGGTCGAATTGCTCCCGCGTCAACGTGCTCAACTCGGCCCGCAACTGCAACAATCCCTCTTTCATATGCCCAAAGTCGAAACCCAGACGACCGGCTTCCTGCTGACAAAAGCCACAGCCACAGGCCAGGAGGCTGTGCAAGTTCGCCGGCGCCGGATAGCGGGCGTGGTCCACGTCGAAGCCATCCAAATCGTAGCGCCGAATCAAATCCACCAGGCAGTCGCGGGTCCACTCATTGACATCTTTTCGACTGGGGCACAGCCCAATGCCCCACTGTTTATAACGCAGGTCCAGAAGTCGACCTTCAATGTCCCGCATGGCAAATTCAGGAAAGACCTCGCCGCCGTAACTCCACAGGCCTATATGACCCCAAATTTCAATGCCCGCCTGACGGCAGGCTTCGATGACCCGCAGCAAGGCAGTATCGTCAAAACCACCGATGGTCCCGGCCACAGGCGGATAAATCCCCTGCCGCGCCCGCGGGAATTGCGCCGTCCGTTGACGCCAATCTTCAAAGGGGCCACGCCGGACAATTTCCTCTGAAGCACGGAATCCAGAGGTGTGGCAGATAAAACTCTCGGGCATAATGGTCGTCAGGCCGATCTCGTCGCGCAGCTTCTTCAGCACGTCCGGATGTGCGGCCAGGTACTCGGTTTCGCAAAACCAGATAAACCGTTTGGAATGAGGGGCCATAGCTTTTCCTCCGACAAGGTTAGATATCATCAAAAGGGTACAGTTTGCGACCCAGGTTTTTAAAAGCCAGTTTGGCATCCGCCGGATTGTGCACACTAGGTTCCGACACCTCGTGAATTGTGCCTGCCCAGGCTTCAAATCCAGCGCGAAAATGTGCTGCAGACTTGACTCCTATGAATTTCATCTCCTGTGGATCCAGGTCCAAGGTGCGGGCAAAGGCCGTGTCAAAAGGCTGCTCCCGCTCGCTCACCAGCAATACGTGGATGCCCTCTTGGCGAATGTGGGCCGAAGGCCCCATATGGCCTGCCGCACCCTCGTACATTGGACCATCATAGCGAAAATGGCCATCCGAAAGCGCCACCACCTCCGCCTGCATCTTGCAGGGCTCTCCCTGTAGCGGTGAGGATTTAGCTCCTACCTTCAGCTCCAGTTTCGCGCCGACCCCGGCTCGAAAACATAAGTCTACGGCCTCCGGGTCGACCATGTAGAGCACACAGGCTTTCTCCAGCCCGGCATCCAGGAAGGTCTGTAGCAAGCCGGTGCTATCGCCGGGCGATCCCCCGCCGGTATTGTCGTGACGATCGGCGAAAATAGCCGGGAATTGGCCGGCAGTCCGCGCCTTTTTCAACGCTTCACGGGTAGGCGGCATGTGTTTTTGCCAGTCTGCCCGCCGGGCAAAAACCCACTCCCCCAGTTCATCGGCGCAGGCCTGAGCCAGTTCTGGCTCACCATCTGTAACCACGTATACTGATGCTCCCATTTCCGCTATATCGGCCAGGGGAAAACAGGTGGCAATCGAAACGCATACTACCCCAGGCAACCCCTCGATGCGGTGCAATTCGGCAATGGCCTCGTTCATAGGTGGATGTGCGGTGACTTGATTCATACCCCACACCATGGGTATCTGGTGCAAGGCCATATTTGGCCGCAACCCCTCCCGGTGGATTTGCACCAGCACCTCCGCACACCTTTTTCCGGTTGCAGCCATGTCCACCTCCGGATAGGTCCGTCGGCCGATCAACACATCGGCCATTTCCACCATGCGCCGGGATACATTGGAATGAATATCTAATTGGGCGACGACCGGCAGACTGGCTCCGACCAGATCGCGCACCGCGGTGAGAATATATCCCTCGCCGTCCTCGACCCCCTCAGCTACCATGGCTCCATGCAATTCCAGCAGAACTCCGTCGATCGAACCGGCCGCCGCGATACCCTCGAGCAATTCGTTCAGCATGCCATCGAAATCTGCTCGCGGTACAGGTCCACTCGGCCAGGCTTCGGCAAAAATAGCCGGCACCAATTCGAAATCATTTTCAGCCGCACTGGCGATAAAACCTCCAATGGGCGTATTGACCCCACGGAATTTATCCAGCATTTCGCCAC
Organism: uncultured bacterium; assembly: GCA_964005845.1. Classification (GTDB taxonomy): domain Bacteria; phylum Latescibacterota; class UBA2968; order UBA8231; family UBA8231; genus CAXFTV01. The sequence continues at coordinate 4,193 of CAXFTV010000326.1, read as the reverse complement.
CCCGCAAATAACCAGAACGCGCGGCAAAATCCCGCCGCGTCGTCGGCACGGTGGTAAAAGTACTGGTTTCATGGCTGATTCCACCCGTGGCTACGCGCATCTGCTGCTCCTTTCGTATTCCGCCCTGGAAATCCCCTGCCGGACGATGCCCGCCGGAAACTTGAGGACAGATTCTCAAATTGAGTTTGAAACTCCTTGTCAATACCTGATCCACTTGATCACGGACGGGTATTCTTTTCCTCCGAAGATCTCGAGCTTTCTCCTTCGTCTCCACGTTTTTTGAAGAAATATAAAATAAGCAGCGGGGGAACGGGAAAAAACACTTTGACAATTTTAAAGGTTAACGATAAATTGGAACTAGCGATTGAATATGCCAATTGCGTGGTTGTTGATCCCCCAACGAAGGAGGGCATCATGCCACCGGGCAGTTTTTCGTAACCGCAGAAAAAAATTTGCGGTTACACCCAATCTTTCCTTCCCGATTCAACCGGCCCTGATCTTCATCCCGCCCGATCAGGACTGCCACAGAGTCGCCGGCAAGACTCTCCAGATATCATGAAGGCCCTGTTCGACCAAGCGACCGATCAGGGCCTTTTTCTGGCCATTTTCTTACTGCCCCTCTTCGCGCTTCCATTTACAGCCTGCCCAACGCCAGATCCGGAATCCCCCAACCAGTTCCCGGACTGTATCCACTCTCGCCGCAGTTGCAAACGCGACTTTTACCAAATAATGATGAACTGCGGGAAGGCCTCCTTTCCGGCAGGGTTTAATTTTCCGCTTGGAAAATAGCGGCATTTTTCCCTTTTTCTGCTCCTTCTTGCCCCGCTTTGGCTTCTGCCCTATACTTTGGCTTCTGCCCTGTACTTGGACTTTTCTCTATTGAAAATAGCTCGCAGCTTGTAAACCGCTTAACTTGCAGGCACCGAGTCGGCGTGAGGTCTTCATTGAAAAAACTGGTCTGCTGCCTTGTCCAAATTCTATATCCGGCATCGCTTTGTTGGCTTCTGGTCGGCTGTGCCGATCCGGTCGAACGCGATATCCAACGCCTTGGCGGCGGTGGTGCCGAAGCCGAAGCTGCCCGCAAGAGACTCGAACGCCTCAAGCCAATTGACAAAATGACCCTGGTAAGGGCCTTCCGCGACAAAGAGCATCCCGCTATTGCACGGCTGCAAATGGTCGAAATCTTCCACAAGCTCTACTTGCAGGAAGAAGATAGACGCATTCTGGCAGCACTGATCGAGGGCCTGAATGATCCAGCCGCTGCCGTGGGCGCCGGGGCGGCTCGTATTCTCGGCGAGTTGCGCCAGGAATTGGCCGTCGCCCCCCTGGTCGATCAGCTGGCAGGCGAGGGCGACGACGCGGCGCGTTTCCAGATGCTGGTAGCACTCGAAATCCTGAGTGGCGAAGAGGGGCCACAACCTTTCTCCAGGAAAATCAGCACCGCCAAAATCAGCCAGACCGACAAAATGCGTTTTACCCGTACGCTGGCCCAATTCCATCGGGAAACGCTGTCGGATTCCCTGCGTTCGAAGACGCTCGAGTGGCTGGAAGTTCTGGCTGCGGAACAAGCTGACAGCGCTAGCAGCTGGGTGCAAAAGGGGGACCGGCAATGGGCTGAGAGAACACTGTTAGAGGCGCGGGACCTGATTCCGGACAGCAAAAACATCAACTGGCAACTCGGCCGTTTCTACGCCGATAACCGCCAGTTGGATAAAGGTTTGGAAAATATGAAAAAAGCTGCCCTACTGGCCCAGGCCCCCAGCCTGTCCGCGCCCCCTTTGATCGATGGAAATCTGGAAGAGCCCGCCTGGCGCAAGGTTACACCTCTGACCCGGTTTTATCGCTGTTTGTGGAATTTGCGCGCCTATCCGGTTGAGGATAGAGCCGAGATCTTCCTGGGCTACTACGATGACGAACTTTATATCGGTTTCAAGGGCTACGAGCCTTCCACTCACAATCTCAGGGCCGCAACCACCGGGCGCGATGATAGGAAAATTACCAGGGATGATTGCATTGAAATTTTCCTCGATGTCAACCATGACCATACGACCTATTTCCACATAATGGCAAATAGCCGCGGCGCTATAGCCGACCAATACAATGAGGGCCTCAACCGCCATGGCAATCTGGAATGGAATGGCGACATTGCCGCCGCGACGGCCCTGACGGACACCACCTGGATCATTGAAATGCGCCTTCCTGCCCATCGGTTGAATAGCAACCGAATCCGTCCAGGCGATATCTGGGGATTCAACTTTTCCTGGATCCGCGTAGCCAACTCACCAACCTATGCCCAGTGGGCTCCCACTTATGGCAATGCCCACCGTCCGGATCGCTTCGGCTTTCTGCAATTCAACTGATGCCGCCATGGACAAGAAATACGTTCCCCTTGCAATATTCCTCCTGGCCCTGGCCCTCCGCCTCTGCTATCTGGGAGAGATCAGCGGCTCACTCTATGCTACAAACCTGGTCCTCGACGCCGAAGAATACGACCGCCTATCCGACCAACTTCTGCAGGGCAACTGGGTGCTGGACAACCCATCCTCCTACGTCCACGGCCCTCTCTATACCTATTTTATCGCCCTGCTAAAACTCTGTGGATTCCACTACTGGGGCCAGCGTCTGGTGCAACTCATCCTCAGCGCCCTTTCCTGCGTTTTGGTCTTTCGGATTGCCACCCATCTCTTCCCCCGCCCCATTCCCCTGATCGGCGGCGCATTGGCCGCCATTTACTGGCCTTTCATTTTTTACAGTGGCGAACTTCTGGCCACTACCCTGACCATTTTCCTAGAGATGCTCCTGGTGGCATTCCTGCTCTATTGCAAGGACAAGATTTCCTGGCGCACCATCGTTATAACCGCCCTCCTGACAACCTTGCTGGTCACCACTCGGAGCAATACTTTACTTTTTTTTCCCGTAGTTTTGTGGTGGATCTACCGATGCAGTGACACCCCCCAAAAAAAATGGAGATTCGCCGCTCTTTTTACCCTATCGGTGCTGCTCTTTCTCTCCCCTTTTCTCTTGCGCAATCAACTAGTTCAGGGCACCCTTCTGCCCTTTCAGGGCAGTTGGAGCCTGTATATGGGCACAAATCCAAATGCAGATGGAACGCCCTACGCCCGCCAAGGTCTGGCCTGGCAAAGGCTTGAATCTCTGCCCTACCACCAGGGCCACACCACGCCGGAAGCCCGCGGTCGGTTTTTCCGTGCAGCAAGCCTTGAGTTTATTTTAAATCACTCCGGTGACTATCTCTATCTGCTCTATCGAAAATTCAGACTTTTCTGGCATGCTTTCGAAATCCCGGTCAGTTCCGATCTGCGCTATTACGAGCAACACAGCTTGATTAGCAGGATTCTAGTACTCAATTTTGGCGTACTAGTGCCGCTGGGACTGGCCGGATTGTTTTGGGGAAGGCGCCAAGAACCCGAATTTGTTCTCCTCTACGGTTTTATCCTGGCCTATCTGGCGACGTGCCTGATCTTTACTGTTTGCGCCCGCTACCGCCTTCCCGCCCTACCCTTCCTGATAGTCTTTGCGGCCCAGGGCATCTGGCAACTCGGCAACTGGATACGCTTGAAAAAATTTGCCGCAACGGTCCCTTTTCTAATACTACTCAGCGGAACTGCGATCCTGGCTCATACGGGGGTTGATAAAAATCAGGTAGACCATCTCAGATCATCCTGGCTCCAGGGCCAGGTCGCGTCGCTGTGCGGGAAGTCGTTCGCCCACATCAGCCGGTCGATATTCATGTGATCCTTGAGCTGAAAGGCCGACCAGTCGTCCTGGAACGTCATGTAGACGTTCTCGCGGAAATATTCGCTCGGCAGCCGCTCTAGTTCCTCGCACTTCATCCAGTAGCGGTGCCGCTTGTAGGCGTGGTCCATGCGGTACATATAGTGTGGCGCCCAGCCGGCATCCGCCTCCACGCAGACCAGCTTCAGCTTCGGATGGCGCTCGAACACGCCGCCGAAAATGAAGGTGCCGATGATGTCCTGATTGCCGCGGATGATCGTCAGGAAGCTGTTGATCTTCGGGCCGCGATAGTCCTTCAGCGAATCCTTGCGCGAGGTCAGGATGTGGAAGGATAGCGGCATATCCATATCGATTACCGCCTCGTAGAACGGGTCGTAGTCGGGATGATGATAATCCTCATGCCCGGGCACGCCGACCAGCATGACGCCCTTGAAGCCCAT
>CAXFTV010000325.1:0-3130 GCA_964005845.1 uncultured bacterium | reverse complement strand
TCCCGCCAGCTGACCAGCCACTACGGTCTTTCCACCCAGTACAAGCGTAGCCGGAATGGCAGTCGCCAGGCAGGTGCTTCCTTCCACAAAAAAATTTATTCTCTGGCACTGGACATAAATTTTTGATTTGTCGGTTAGAGAAGCCGTCGGCGCGCCGGTAGCATATCGGACTGGCCGCGGTGCATTTCCACTGCGGTAGCGCGTTCGGCATGGAGCTCTTCCTTGAGGACTTCATAAGCGCGCCAGGGGTTAATTGTTTGCCCGCAGGTGAAAAGATCGACCGCGGCATAGCCGTACTCGGGCCAGGTGTGGATGGCCAGGTGGCTTTCCTGTATGGTCAGCACCCCGGTGACACCGTGTGGAGAGAAGCGGTGGAAATTTGAATTAAGGATCGTAGCCCCGGCCCTTCGGGCAGCTTTTTGCAGGCTCGCTTCGATGTGCTCAACATCGTTCAAAAGTTCACTTGGGCACTCGTAGAGATCCACTAGGATGTGTTTTCCCAGGGCTTGCATCAAATTAATTTTCCCCCGCTTTTTTCAAAGTGATTAAGGCAATTTCCGCGGGGGCTCCAAGGCGTAAAGGCGGACCCCAGTAGCCCGCTCCACGGTTGATGTAAACCCAGGTGCGGGCGCGTTTGTGCAGGCCCTTCAGGTAGGGTTGTTGCAGGGTGACGATGTACTTCCAAGGGGGAAACTGGCCACCGTGGGTATGGCCGGATAGTTGCAGGTCGAAGCCAGCCTTGACAGCTGCATCTATGCTGCGGGGTTGATGGGCCAGGAGTATGCGGACCTGAGCCGGAGGTGCCTGGGCGATTGCCGTCCCTGGATCCGAGGTATGGTGTGGCAGGATTTCTCCGGCATTGAAGTCGGTGACCCCTGCCAGGAGTATGCGGCCATCCCCGTGTTCAAGTATGCGGTGCTGGTTCAATAGCACTTCGAATCCCAATTTTTTTAATGCCTCGATCCAGGCTTCGGCACCGGCATAGTACTCGTGATTGCCGGTAACGAAAAAGCAGCCATGGGGGGCTTTGAGTTGGGCTAGAGGAGCGACATCGTCGGCCAATTGGGAAACGGTGCGGTCGGCCAGATCGCCGGTGCAGGTGATGAGGTCCGCCGCCAATTTTTCAATCTGGTCGACGATGGCCTGTACCTGGGGGCGCTTTATGGTGGGGCCGGCGTGGACATCGCTGAACTGGACGATGCGGAAGCCATCGAGAGCTTGCGGCAAGCTGTCGATGGGGACGGAAACTGAGGTTACTCGAGGTTTGCGGCGGGCCTGGTAGTAACCCCAGATGCACAGTACGAGAGCGAGGCCAAGCACGGCCAGGTTGCTGTACCGGAGTAGTTCGCCTGGTCCCAGGGAGAGTATCGCGGAGATGTGAAAATCATTAGCTCCGGGCAAGAGCACGGCATAGAGATGAGTGAGCAAAAATATACCTGCCCAGAGCAGATCGCGGAACGCGACCAGGCCGAAGGTCAGGGTCGCAAAGCCCAGGTTCAGGTATGTGATCCATGACAGGATGTCGCCCCACCTTTTTCCGGCAATGCGGTCTTTCAGGAAAAAGAGTCCTGGAACCATTGACAAAAGTAAGAAAACTCCCGTCCAGGCCACGATTTGGCCGGTAAGGGATAATTGCACCGGACCGAGCAGGCGCCAACTGGAGTAACCGTAGACCATTGCCAACAGGGCCAATAATCCAAAGAGAAACATAGATTTTCACTGTAGTGGGTTTTAAATTCTAATGGGCCTTAGGCGGTTGGCTCGGGGTGCGCTAGACATCTTCAATGATATCGGTGGGCAGGCACTTGAGATCTCGACAAAGATTGGACAGGGCATAGGGATCGAGTTTGTCGGCCCCCTGTTCAACAATCTTGCGGATATGTTGATAGTTGGTGAGGTTCAACTCCTGCTTGCGGTGTTCCAGAAGCTGGTCTAGTGCTTCTCTTTTGAAACGGAGCATTATTAACCTTTCAATCAACTTGCGCAGAAACCAATTAACAAAGTAGTTCTATTTATAAAGCTGTCAACTTTAATAGAAGCCCCGAACTATCTAGTTTGCAAGAAACTCTGCACAAGGCAAGTTATGCGAATATTTGCCACCTCGGATTTGCATGTCGATTTCAGGCAGAACCGGCAATTCATTGAGGGCCTATCGAAGGTAGAATTTTGTCAGGATATTTTGCTCATCGCCGGCGATATTGCCCACCAGTTCGGGTTGATCGAGACGGCCCTTGCAGTGTTGCGGTCGAAGTTTGGCAAGGTTTTTTACGTCCCGGGCAACCACGAGTTGTGGGTGCGGGGCGAAAAGGGGGACTCGCTCGAAAAGTTCTATCGCATCGTAGAATTGTGCAAGCAGTTGGATGTGCAAATCCAACCTGGAAGGGCGGAAAACTATTGGATCGTACCCCTTTTTTCCTGGTACGAGGAGGAATTCGACCTGGAGAAAGCGAGCGCGGAAGCATCACTGGATGGCTGGGGCGATTTCCATTTTTGTGCCTGGCCGCAGCACGTCCTGCCGGTTGCCCGGTTTTTTGCCCGGCTGAACGAGGAGCACATCGAATCACGCCGGGAGAAAGTAATCTCCTTTTCGCACTTTTTGCCGCGCCCGGATTTGTTGCCAGCAGTAGAGCACCTGCGTTTCAAGGGGCTTCCCAGGGTAGCGGGTTGCACTGCAATTGATTCTCAGATCCGCGCCCTTAATTCCGTTCTGCACGTCTTCGGTCACAGCCATATACGCTGTGATCGCTACATTGAGCAGGTGCGCTATGTCCAGCACGGCCTGGGGTATCCGCGCGATCGGAGTGATGGGGATTTTGTTTTTAAAATTGTTGCGGGAGTGGAAAAGTGAAACACGTTTTCGAAAACCTCTATTGGAGCGAGGAAACCTGCAGTGTGTACGGACTCAAAGTGGGGGAGCAGTGGTTATTTATCGACTGCGGCAATCGCCGGGAGCCCGTAGTTCCCGATGGGCGCGTGGACAAATTGCTGCTGACCCATTTTCACCGGGATCAGTGCGCCGCCGCACCCACCTGGCAGAGACAGGGAGTCGAGGTCGTTTTACCTTTTGCTGAGAAGCGCTTTTTTGAAGAGGGGGACCTGTTGCGGGCTTCCTATGATACTCAGGATAACT